>JBEDKY010000054.1:0-9235 GCA_041171905.1 Pseudomonadota bacterium | reverse complement strand
GTTGCTATACATCGCGCTCAGGGCAAAAAGTGCCGAAAATATCGTGAAAACTGAACGGATCACTGTGAGTCTCCATTATTTTCATCAGTTGGTTTCTTGCTTGGAAAAATTTGGCTTTCCAGGCGTGAGATCGAACGTTGCAAAAATCTCGAGTCTTTGAGTCCTTGCACTTTGATTTCGACCCGTCTGTTGCGGGCAAAGTCGACCTCGGTGCGCTCGGGATTCACCCTCAAGCGTTCTTTTCCATAGCCGATTGTCACTATGTCGTCGGAGGCAAGGCCGTTTTCCACAAGAACCTGTTTTACGGCATCAGCACGTTGCTGGGAGAGTCGTTTGTTGTAGTCGGCGTTACCCTTCGAGTCGGTGTGTCCTTCAACGGTCAATTTTTGCCAATCCGATCTTTGGGCGCTGAATATTTGACCCAATCCCGAGACAAACGCGCGCGAGCGTTCCGAGAGCTCTGATTTGTTGAACTTAAAGTTGATAGTCTGCGAATCGAAGATGAAACTGACGTTCTCATTTTCAATGATATTCTGTTCACGCGTTGTGATGATTTGCTTCTGAACTGTGGTCTGACTTTTTACCACTCTCTTCTCTGTTTGGGTCAAGAAAGGCGAGTTTAACAGGAAGGAATAAGATGCACCGACTTTGAAATTGAAAGCGCTTCGTTGGTTTCCCGTCACTGAAAATTGCACAGTGCTGCCGACTCGGAAAATATGCTCTTTGATTCTCTGTTCCCATATGAATTGTGGTCCGACAAAAGCGCTGTATGGCAAACCAATATCGGCAACCGAAGAGTACAAACGTGGTCCGTTTGAGAATACGGTTGTCGCGGCCAATCCGCCTTGCAAGGAACCGTTCTGGAATCTGATGCGTGCACTTCCCTCGACGAGTCCTGATGTTTTTTGCAAAGTGTAAGGCTGCTGCGGGTCGAAAGCGTCGAAGGGCGCATCGGGCGATTCGTTGTTCGGGTCTTTGATTTTTCCTGAGCGCTTTCCACTCAGAGAGCTGATTTGTCCACCCACCATCAGGTCGAGAGCAATTTTCTGGCTAAAAACACCGACGCCCAATTTGGGTTCAAACAGATAACCTGTACTGGGTGTTTCCAATTTGCTGAAGATGTTGTTTGCCTTCGGAGTCGTTGCCAGATATCCGACGTCGACATTTGGAACAGTGAATATAATCCCTGTTCCTGAAATAACGTTTCTACGGATGCGGATGGGTTTTCCAGCGTCTTCTGACTCTTCACTACCAAGGTTGACGGATCCCCGCTTCTCTTCGTCTGGCGCTCCAGTGGGTGATGGCACGTCTTCCTGCGCGTGTAGAAATTGTGGAAGGGTGCACAACTGGATCAGACATGCTGTGGCCAGGAATTTGCTCAGTTTCATCGCAATCCTCTGCAAATGGAAACGTGTGCCTACAGAGCATCCAGCCCAATAAGCAAACAGGCTTTCTTTCCAACGGCACAAATGGCTCAACTAGCAGTATTGTATTGGAATTTGTGAGGAATGACAGAGACGTGCGTTTGACGCAGCGAACGCGAGCCGGTGTTTTTTCCGGCCCGCGAGTCGGGGATGAATCAGTGCTTTGCGAGGTAGGTTGAAACGCCTTCTTTGGTAGCCTTCATAGCGTCTTTGCCTGCAGACCAGTTGGCAGGACACACTTCGCCGTGCTTTTCATGGTGGGCAAGAGCATCAACAAGGCGAAGCGCCTCGTCAACGTTGCGACCCAGCGGGAGGTCGTTGACCAGCTGATGACGGACGATTCCGTTCTTGTCGATGAGGAAGAGACCGCGGAATGCAACTCCACCGTCACTCAGAACGTCGTAGTCGCGCGCGATGGTTCTGTGGATGTCCGAGATCAGGGGATATTTAACGCCCGCGATTCCGCCTTGGTCCTTTGAAGTGTTCAACCATGCAAAGTGCGAAAACTTGCTGTCGATGCTGCAACCGAGAACTTCGACATCCCGCTTGTGGAATTCAGCAAGCTTTTCTTGAAACGCGTGCAATTCAGTTGGGCACACGAAGGTGAAGTCGAGAGGATAGAAAAACAAAACAACGTTCTTCTTGCCTTTGTAGTCGGAAAGCTGGACTTCTTTGAAGTCGCCGTTGACAACTGCATCTGCCTTGAAATTCGGAGCCTGACGTCCAACAAGTACACTCATGCTAACCTCCAATTGAACAATTAAAAAGCATATCGATTCACACACCCGAGCTGCGAAGCTAAACGTGACGTTGTTTTCGGTCAAGTAAATTCAGGCTCATTATCGGTATTTGCGCACCTGAGTGGCGTTGCTGAAGTCCTGCAGTGTTGGGCATTTTCTCTTGGTTGCGGAACATGTTAAGAGCCGAGTGGTTTGGCTGGAGCAAACGTTCAGCTCATGGGAAAGGCTTCCGCGCATGAATCAGACTGTATCACCGTGGCTCAGACGACTGCCCAATCAACTGACCGTACTCAGAATTATCTGTATTCCCGGTGTTGTTGCTCTCATGAATCAAGGGCAAGTGCTGAGTAAAATTGGTGAAGAGATTCCCCTCTCGCCCATGGATCTCGCGGCTGCCTCGCTTTTTGCTCTCGCTGCAATAACTGACTTCTTTGACGGCTGGATTGCCAGAAAATACGGCGTTGAAAGTCTGTTTGGCAAGCTCCTTGATCCCTTGGCTGACAAGCTACTGGTCGTTTCCGCACTGATCATTCTGGTCGAGAAACATCGGTTGGCAGGGTGGATGGCCGTCATTCTTATCGTCCGCGACCTAGGTATCAACGCGATCAGACTTGCCGCTCACGAAGACAACATCACAATTTCGTCGAGTTGGTTGGGTAAGACCAAAACCTTCTTTCTTGATGTTGGTATAGTCGGACTGACGTTGTCGTCGGTTTGGGGTTTCTTTTCATTCGCCTTTTGGGGAATGGTGTCAATGTGGTTGGCGTTGGTCGTCAGTTTGTGGAGCGCGGGTGAGTACATCCGCGACTACGCGCGCAAACTGAAGGAAAAATCCGCATAACAGACGTGTTTGAATTTTTCTTTCACCGCTCACTAATCACAGCTGCAAATGGATCGGCTGAGTCGAGTTCCTGACCTCGTTCGAAGGGCCTACTTTCTTGAGTTTTTACCCGGAGGCCAGCCAGATACGCACCGGACGGGCCGCATATCTTGGTCTTGACGCCCATTGCGGCCAGGTTTTCGAGCACTTGGATCGGCGGTGATTCGAGACTTTTAAGCAAGTTATTGCGGAAATAATTGAGGCGTTTCGGTTTGTCGGACTCCTCGCCCACGGGCATCTCATCACTCACGCAGACTCCCCAAGGAATCTTGTTGCTGTTTCTCAAAGATGAGGAGACAGCAAGAAATGAAAAGGCAAGCTCGCTGTGCTCTATGCGTGACCTGCGATCGATTTCGAGCAGCAAGGGTGGTCTTTTGAAAAAAGTTTTGAACCAGCACCAATCATTTCTATTTGCGGCTGATGATAATGGACAGGGAGACTGATGCGGGCAGGGGGCGATGACGCGCAAGCCTCGAAATACACTCTGTGTGAGAATGTTGTCTCTCATTCCGGCTAGATTCCGCGAATGCTGCTCCTGTCCTGGTTCTATTACCAGAGCGAGGTTCGCTGATGCAGAATCCAATGTCGACATCAGGCTTTCAAATGTTTTTTGTCTGTGCTTTTCCGGGATTTCATTAAATATATTTGCAGCAAGAATAACTTGGAACTTCCCATCCTTCGGGATCGACGTGGTTCTTGCGACTTCTACCTGAATATTGCCCGTAAGCGAGGATTTGAGCAGCGACTCGCCTTTTCGAACGGCTCGTTCCGATCTTTCGACCGCGGTGATGTGAACTCTCATCGCAGGGGAATGGCGAGGTGAATTAAGCGTTCTGAATTGATTGATGGCAAATAAAAATCCGATTGATGCGCTCAATGGGCCTGCACCAAAATCGATGATGTTTATGGAATCAAGTTTTGCGATGTCTCTGAGTGCATCAAGGACCCGCGGCCTGCTTGCGACAGCTCTCGTGCGTTCGATGTTCGGCAGGAAGAACGAAGCGAGATATGCATTCAGCATTTTCTCGTCCGACATATAATCGCGATCGAGCATGCTGCGATCTGTGTTGAAATGACTCCATAATTCGCGTGTCAGATCAGAAACGGATTGCAACTGTGCGGGTGCCGGAGGCGACTGCGTAAAAATGGTTTTCTCCAACTGGCCCAAAAGGAGGGGGCCCGAGATGACTTCCGCTCCGCTTTCCTGATTCCACCATGATTTTTCTTGATTCAATGAAAGTGACCTCGAATTAATTGCGCACTGCTCGGTTGCGGGCGGGTTGAATTTGATATTGATAAACGCCGCGCTCATGATCGCGTAGGTTGCTGGAGAAAACGTGACTGCCGTCGCCGCGGCTTACAAAATAGAGATCCTCAGTTTGTTTTGGTTCCACCGCAGCTCTGAGTGAGGCAAGCCCCGGGCTTGCAATCGGTCCTGGTGGCAATCCAGATATCACGTAGGTGTTGTAGGGAGTGGGTGTCCGTAGGTCGCTTTTCCTGATGTTTCCGTCATACCGGCTCCAGATGCCGTAGATGACAGTCGGATCTGTCTGCAGCCGCATGCCGATTCTCAACCGGTTGTGAAAGACTGAGGAAATATGCGGACGCTCTTCGGCTTTTCCGGTTTCTTTTTCAATGATTGATGCGAGCGTGACGATTGCAAGCGGCGAGAGTTTCAAGCCGTTGCCTTTGTCGACAATCTCTTGTGTGAAGTTTTTCTTGAAGGTTTGCACCATTGTGGAGATTACTTCCACAGGTGACGATTTTGGACTGAAGGAATAGGTTTCGGGAAAGAGAAATCCTTCGAGATGAGGCGGATTTCCCGGCACCTGTTCGCGGAGTTTCCGATCATTCATCAACTGAAGCCATTTTGCCTTGTCTGTTTTTGGAAAGGTATTCTCGAGTCGCTCGGCAATCTGGTACATATTCCAGCCTTCCGGAATGGTCACGGCTATTGTGACGATTTGTCCTGTTGAGAGAATTTGAGCGATTTTTGCGGGTGGCAGTGAGCCCTCAAACTTATAGTCACCCGCCTTGAGAGTCGAATTTGCCATCGTGAGGCGCCATCCCCATTGGAATAATTTCGGGCTGACGGTGATTAATCCTTGTTTGTGGAGCTCGTGAGAGACGCTCTGGATCGATGAGCCTTCCTTGATCTCCATCTGCAACGGGGCTCGCAGCTGAACTGCTGATTCGGTCCACCAGTGATTCGCCCAGAACGCGGCGGAGAGCAGCAGGGCCATCGAGAGAACACTGAGCGAGAGAAAAGCCTTAATCATGCTGCAACCTCCGGTATCAATGATGCTACCGCAGGGCACACATCGTCTCGAAGCATGAAATCATTTGCCCACGTCAATCGGCTGGCACCCTGTAAAAGACAAGGTCTGATCGGCCGAAACCCTCTCCAAAGAAGCGAATCTTGGAGAGTGAGCTTGAAGACTTTCATCAACGAGACTGAAATTGCAAGAGCGATGGACGATCAGGCAGCCCGTTTCGACAGCATGGGCCGATTGCAGCGGCGTAATTTCGTGTTGCAACAGTTGTTGTCGAAAGTGCAAGGACTGTCTGATGAAGACTTCGAGTCTGCATTTGCAACGTTTTCCTCAATGGTGACCGCGCTCGAAGCAAGACGAAGAAAACAAGACGAAGAAAAAGCAAAAGAATCTTCGAAGCCCAAAGACTTGCTTCGCGAAGTTGAAATGAAGGTCAGTCAAAATCGAGGATCGACAATCTGATTTTCGATCGCGCGGAGTTCACAGTCAGTGATTGAGGTTTCATCAGGTTGCCCTGCTTCTTTCCTTGCCATTCAATTACAGCAATTGATTTGCTGAACAACAACTCCGGTTTCGTGACATTTGTGACAATTCGAAGCTCGTCCGGCAGAGTTCTGCTTGCTTGTGACTTGGCGATGAGCTGCGATGAAAGTCGCCACTTCGAGCTGTGGGTCGCGAGATTGAATTCAATCTTTGCATTCTCTTTGCCAAAACTATTTCCTGTTTCTTCGTTTCCTGCCAAAAACAAGCCTGAGCAAATCAGCAGTCGAGTTTTTTCAGTACCAAGCTCAGCGAGAAAATCGAGTGCAGAGCCGAGCATGGCCCCCTGTTGAAGGGATGCGTCTGTTTGCAGAATTCCCGCAGAATCGATTCTGAAGTTGAGAATATCTTCCCCGAGGGCGTTTATGACCTGACCATCCAGATTCCCAGATGAATCCCAGACCGCCTCAACTTTCGCACTTCCCTGATCGGCAACCGAGAGATCAGCAGAAAATCCACTCCGCTCGCGTATTTTGCATGACTCCCGTAAGTCAGAAATCTGCGCACGGAGATGGGCGATCGGCCAGACGTGAGTCTGTGTGCTGACACAGCCTCCGTTGAGCAGTATGACCAAGTGGGCCAAAGCGATGAGTGCCAGGAGCGGCCTGAAGTTCTTCACTCTTGTATTTCTCCAAGCAGACGTCGAGCGATTTCGGTAGTCATCTTTTTACCACTGAGTTTCTCGAATGTGCGAATTCCAGTGGGTGAGGTTACGTTGACTTCTGTCAATCGGGAGCCGATGAAGTCAAGGCCTGCAAGCAAGATGTGATTGCTTTTCAAATAAATGGCTATTTCTTTGCAGAGATGTTTGAGTTCTTCAGGCATTTCCTCAAGTGTCGCAGAACCGCCTTGAGCGAGATTCGCCTCTATTTTTCCTTTTGCCGGCCAACGAACAAAGTCAAATATGACCTCTCCGTTGACGATGAACACGCGACGGTCGCCGTGAGAATGAATTTCTGGAAGCAATGGTTGGACAATGACGGGTTCTTGCAGGTTTGGTCGGTCTGCAAATGTCGACTGCTGATTTAACCAGAGGGAAAAAGAATCTGTGCTTGAAAAAGTATGAATTCCCCTTCCGCCGTGCCCCCGCCAGGGTTTGCTGAGCAGCTGGAACTTAAAATCCTTCAGCTCGTCGAGCTCTGCAAACTGCCTCAAGAAACTATTCGCAAGAGAAAACTGCTCCTCCGCAAACCGGAGCAGACGGCCCTGATTTGACGAAATTATCGTCGGAACCATCATGTGTTGTGGGACTATTCCCTCCGCAGCGAGATTCCATGGAGTCAGCTTTTCATGAAAGTTGAGCAGGGAGTGTGGACTGTTTATGATGCGTGAAGATGTTTTCTGCGTCAAAATCCAGCACAAATCGAGGTAACTGAGATCGAACGGAGGATCTTTGCGGATGAAAACATGAGTGAAGCCCGAGAGTGGCTCAGGGGCGCTCGCAACCGGGACGACGGTGACCGGCGGACGTGAGCCCTCAACGGAGCTAATTTCCGTGACACTTGCTGAAATAAGAGTGCCGTTAATGAGGCCAATTTCCTCTGCAGTAGTCCAGAAAACGTTATGCCCGAGGGAGAGGAAGCCCTCAGCGATCGCGAGTGAAGAATCACCTGCGAAATTGAGTTTTTCGATAGGGTCGCCGATTATCAAAATGCGCTGTTTCATTGTGCTCTCAGTCCAGAAATTCATTGGCGAATAGGTTGATTTTCCGCTCTGGCTGGAGACAATAGCGCACTTGGAAGAAGTGTGGAACAACAGGCGCGGGAGTTGACATGATTGACTACAGAAAGCTGGGGGCGGTCTCCGAAAAGCCCCATACCGTCTTTGAACATGACGGTGCGATGGTTGCGGAGCACGTGTTTACCCGCGATGGATTCAGCGATGTCTATTCCATTCTTTATCAAAAGCGGGCACCGACGCATGAAGTACGGGTGGAGCCCTTTAAGTCGAAGAATCAGGGCTTTCCCCACAATCCTCTCGAGGGCGTCGATCTGCTCAAGCGCCGCCACATAAAGACTCCCAAGCTGCCTGTTGGAGGCACCCTTCTCGAATCACGGAAGACTCTGTTTTTCAACGCCGATTGCACGGTCGGCATAGCTCGGCCGGATAAGCAGTGCCCCGAGTTTTTCATCAACGCCGATGCCGATGAAATGTATTTCGTGGCCGAAGGTGCCGGCGTACTCCAAACAATTTTTGGAGAAATTGATTTTAGAGAGGGCGACTACCTATTTGTGCCCAAGGGTGTTGCGTCTCGCTTTCTTATGTCGGGACCACTTTATCTTTTCATTGTTGAGGGCAGCAAAGACTTTGGAATTCCGCGTGAGTTCAGACTTGCGCAGGGCCAGTTGCGCCTGGATGCTCCGTTCACGCATCGTGATTTTCGTTCACCCTCGCGTCTGCTCTCGATACCGGATTCAGAAAATCCGGCGTTTATCGTTAAAAAGCTGAATCGGCTGAGCCTTCACGAATACACCGATTTTCCCTACCGTGTGATTGGCTGGGATGGTTGGTGCTACCCATTCGCTTTCTCAATTCATGCCTATCAACCAAAGACGAGCTCTGTTCATCTTCCGCCGACCATTCACACCTGCTTCGCCGGACGTGGTTTTTACATGATGAACTTTGTTCCGCGTATTCTCGACTATGCGAAAAATGCTATTCCTTGTCCTTATCCCCACAGCAGTGTCGACTGCGATGAAGTTCTCTTTTACGTCAGGGGTGAATTCACGAGCCGCAAGGGCATCGAGCAGTACAGCATTAGCTACCATCCGTGCGGGATCCCACACGGACCTCATCCACAAAAATATGAAATGAGTGTTGGTGTACGAGAGACCAGCGAGTTGGCCGTAATGGTGGATACCTTCGCGCCGCTGCAGATGACAAAAGCTGCAGCTGGATTCGAAGACGACTCCTATCATTACAGCTGGAACACCAAAGAACACCTCTGAAAAAAAGAGTAATTTCTGGAGTTGCTGACTATGAATGACAACAGCATTGCTCTTGGCTTGACTGGCGGCGGAACTGCTGGTCATGTCCTTCCCCATTTTGCGGTGGTTGGAAATACGGATTCTCCGCTTTTGCCGCTCGTTGGCTCAGGTCAGGTGAAGGTGTTTTACTTTGGTGGAATTTCTGGAATGGAGCGGCAAATTGTCGCACAAAATATGCCTCACTGGACGTACGTGCCGCTGCGCACCGGAAAATTGAGACGGTATTTCAGCCTCCAGAATTTCCTGGATCCGTTCAACATCATCGCAGGCTTTATCGCTGCGGTCATTCTCATTCGAAAGCACAAAATCCGCTGTGTGTTCTCAAAGGGCGGCTTTGTCTCTGCGCCCGTCGTCTGGGCAGCTTGGTTGAATCGTGTACCCGTCGTGATTC
>JBEDKY010000053.1:0-21651 GCA_041171905.1 Pseudomonadota bacterium | reverse complement strand
CCGCCGGTCGGCGATTTTTCACGACCGCTCGGACTTTTTGGCTATGATACCGTCGGTTCGAGCATTCTTTTGCAAATTATGAACGGCGCTGGCGTCTCGCTGATTGTCGGCTGCGCGACCGTGCTTGGAACCCTTTTGGTTGGTGTTCCCTTGGGTGCGCTGGCGGGGTATTTCGGCGGGCGCGCAGATGCGCTGGTCGGAAGAATGATGGATGTTCTTTTGGCCTTTCCACCTCTGGTTCTGCCATTGGCCATAGCTGTTTTTTTTGGAGGCGGGCTTTGGACGATTGTTTTTGCTCTATGCGCGGGCGGCTGGATTGGCTCTGCAAAAATTGTCCGCGCGCAGTTCAGGGTGCTGAAAAGTGCCGATTTCGTTGTTGCTGCCACTGCACTTGGGGCCACCCCGTTGCGGATTATTCTCAAACACCTTTTGCCATCGGTAGTTTCTCCGCTGACAGTGCATTCGACGTTCACCATGGCAGGCGCTATTTTAGCTGAAGCCGGGCTGAGTTTTTTAGGGATCGGACTCGGCGATGGTCGCGTGAGCTGGGGCGGCCTGCTGAGTGAGGCTCGTTCCTACTTGATAGAATCACCGCATATGGCTATTTTCCCTTCGCTGTCGATGCTGAGTCTGGTTCTGTCGCTTAATTTTCTGGGCGAAGCATTGCGGGTCGCTCTCGACCCGCGTCAGTCGTCACCGCTGGCTGGCGGTTGACTGGGTGGATTCAAATTGAATTTTGCAAGAGGTGTTTCGTGGGCAATTCCGAAGTTCTGGTTCCCGTTTCCGTCGGAGAGCTGCTCGACAAGATCACCATTCTACAAATCAAAAGCGAGCGGATCAAAGATCAGGCGAAGTTGCTCAACATTCATAAGGAGCTGGACGCACTTCTTGCAACTTGCGGAAGGCACCAAATTAATGTTTCGCACGGGCTTGTCGCAGAACTCAAGAAAATCAACGAGTCGCTGTGGGTCATCGAGGACGACATCCGCGACAAAGAGCGTGCGAAGTCGTTCGACCAGCAATTCATCGAACTTGCCCGCGCCGTGTACGTCACCAACGACAAACGATTTCAGGTGAAGGCGCAAATCAACAAAGAAATGGGCTCAGCCTACGCCGAAGAGAAGAGCTATCAGCCGTACTAAGAGTCTACTCCAGACTGAAGGGTATGTTGGTCGTGTATTTTCGTGAACTAGTTCCGGTCGTTTAATTTTGTGCGTGCCGTTTGAGTCTGCGAAAAATCTGGTAACCCTGTGACCGATAGCTTCTGGCTGAACGTGAAGTCGCCTTTCAGCCGGAACTTGTTTTTTGAGAAATCGATTCTCAGAGCTACGTTAGAAAAATCAATACTTGCTCGACCTTCGCGACCGGCGCATAGCACTTCGCCCAGCCCTGCGCCGCGGATTTGCGGCTGCGAGAGCAGAATCACTTTTATTTTGTATGCAGAGCCGTCTGAGCCGTGTGTGGGCAGCGCGCCCCCGAACAAAAATTCACTCCACAGACGACCAGCGCGAAAGTCTTCATTGGTATGCCCGCCATTTTTTTGCAACGACTCGCTCTGAAACAATTTGGCAAAGCGAAGTTCGTCGACACGCTCGAGGATATAGAACGGACGTGTTGAAAGATGGTTCGATAGATTCTCACGTCTACGTTCGGCAAGCGAGCGATCCTTGGCAGCATCTGCTTCTGCGGTATTAGTCTTTGAAAGACGATTGTCTCCTTGCCACTGGCATTGTGCTTGTGGAATCGAGCGAATTGATGCAGCTGCGGGAGTTCTGCCAGCGGCCGGCGAGAAGAGAAAGTGACAGACATTTGAATTTGACCGACTCGGGTCAGCGTCAGTTGAGCACAGTTCAACAAGTCTTTTTGTGGCCGCGCTCCATAAGGCGCCTGATTTATTGTGCGTGAGTCGGCAGTCATTGAATTGAACACCGAGCATTCCGCTGACGGCGTTGCGCTTGGCTTTGCACGTCATTTGCGATTCCAGTGAGAGCCGCTGTTTGATCGCGTTGCCAGCGAGGGAGGGAAACAGCTCGAGCACGCGATACAATGCAGGATACTCGTCTCCCAGTTCCAGCTCGTCGATTTTAACCTCATCCAACTTGCTGACAATTTCAACCTTGATTGAATGCTCAGCAGGGGGAAGTGATGCGGAAGTCAGTGCTGCCATGTGAAGGTCAACCCGTCCGGAGAAAATTTGAGGGAGGATTTAGGCGTGTATCTGCTGATAATGTCGTTTTGAAAATCCTTCAATGTGGTCTGGTTCGACAAAATGGTTTGGCGGGTGGCTCCAGCGATTTGTCCCAAATAAAAGAGCCCTGCGACACCGGCCATCGTTGCACCGAATGCTTTTTCTCCGCGCTGCAAAGCCCAGCGGGAGGTAGCGGCTGTTCCAAGTGTAAAGACCAGAGCGCTCAGGCCATTTTGCCAACGACCGACGTACAAGTGTCCCGCTCCGGGCACAACTGCCGAGAGCAGAGTGGCGACGACAGGCGACTTTAAGTCGTCCTCCACATTAGTGATCGAACGTTCGCTCAATAGATTTTGCGTTTTTTTAATGAACTCGGCCGACAGAGCCGGCGGTTTTGCCTTTTGCTTTTCATCGGCTTCATTGGCGAGTGTTTTTCTCAACGGCTCGGACAGTTTTTCGATCCCGTTAAATTTCGAGAGCATTGCCAGATAATATTGTCCGGTTGTGTGAATTTCGTCCTGAGTTGCCGACAGTTCGGCGGCTGTCGCTTCAAACTGCATGAGATCGTCGGCCGTCGCGCGAAGTTGGTTGAGATCATAATTGCGCGCGGTGGTTTCAGCCAAAAGCAGAAGGGCCGCAGCGCTGATGGATTGTCCGAATGCCGGAAGGATCTTTGTTCGTTCATATAAGTCTGCGAGAATAGGAAAAGCCGTCCGGTAGACACCCTCTGAAAGATAAATTCGTGCGATGGCCAAATCTGGAATCAGATGCATTTGCGGTGACCTTGCACCAAGAGACGCCGCTTTCAAAAATGTCATGGCACGGTTTTGGTCGCCGTATGCTTGGAAAGCTAAACCCAAATTTAAATGTTGCGAAACCATTGCATCTTCCGCTTGAAACGGGATGCCTAATTTGATTTCCCCCGCCGCTGCCGTGTAGGGTGCTGCGATGAAAATAATCGATGCTTTAAGGAGCAAGGATTTCACAAGCTGCATTTTTACGTCCCGATATTTTCTAAGTTTGAGGGATTGTCGCGCGGTCCGTCGGACCAATCGCATCTGCTTTCGCGGATAAGCTCACCCGGCCGCGCTGCATAGGGTTGGCGGATTTGGTAAAAATTAACCTCGGACAACCAGAGCGGATAGTAAAGGCGTTTTTCGTCACCGATTTCGACATTCATGAGATGCTGGTCAGATGGAATGGCTGGTGTCATGAACCTGTCTGCGGCTAAAACGAGAGTCACAGGTGTTGCTTGAGACTTTGACAACTCAACGATGTAACGCGACGTAGATGGTGCGTAGCCGTTGGTGCGCCCGAACCATCCCAGCGAAAATCGATAGACCCTGTTCCATAAGCTTTCGTCTTTTTTGAGCGAATTTTTTTGCGGTTCGTGAATTTTATCGTTTTGCTCGCGTCGTGAAGTGACGCAGTTTCTTGCAGGGTAATTGAGTGTCGGCAGTTTTGTAGTGGGAATATCTGGCAGCGGTGACACAGCACCTGCAACCGGAAACTCGGCAATGGGAGTGCGATAGCTGGCAACTTCGTGCCCAGAGGCTTGCTGCAGATTGCCCACAGACATTTTTTTGTTCCAAATAGTTGGGAAATATTCTGATGTGGATTAGCATGTTATGCAGGTATTCGCAAATCAACCCTGTTGAGGAGGTTTTCCGTGAAGTTCAAGTCAACTCTTGCCGCGACTGTGGCTCTCTCATTCGTTACTGTCTCCTGCTCCAGCACGACGACAATCAATTCGACCCCGAGTGGTGCGAGCTTGTCGATCAACGGCAACGCAGTTGGTCAAACTCCCTACACATACACCGACTCGAAAGTCCTTTTCGCGAAACAGCAAGTTTCGTTGTCGATGAAGGGCTACCGCACTTATCAGGGATTCATCTCTCGCGATGAGCTGGCTGTCGGACCCCTTCTGGTTGGCGTGCTGTGCTTCTTCCCTGTGTTGTTGTGGGCATTTGAGTATCCTCCAAGCTACAACTTCACGCTCCAGAAGTCGGGCGGCGATGCATCGCTTAGAACAACTCCAGGACCGGTTGTCTGGTCACCTGAGTTTGTCAAAGTCTCGCACACAAAGATCCCTCTTGCTCAGCCTGAAGTTTCTCACATCCAGCTTCCGGCAACATTTTAATTTGATGCCTCATGGAGCTGGCTTACTGGGCTCCGTTTGAAGGATAAAATTGGCCGCATGCATCAAAGCATGCGGTTTTTTGTTGTGGTTAATTGGATGTAGCGCAGGATGCGCAGCGTCCTTCCAAGACGATTTTGTGTGATTCCATCACAAACCCTGGTGGGGTCAGCTTGTCGAGATGGCCGGTGCAGCCTGCGACGGGATAGACTTTATCGCAACGCGTGCACAGGAAATGATGGTGATGGTGGGTTCCGGCCTTCTCGTATCGGGGAGTCGTTCCGGGAAGCGCGATATGAACTATTTCCTGACGCTCCAGCAGGGTTTTGATGCCGCGGTAAATGGTCGCGATACCGATTCCCGGCTGGATGGATGAAGCCGCATCGAGCAGCTCCTGCGCGGAGAGCGGTCTTTCTGTGTGGCGGAATAATCCACGGATGAGATTCTGCTGTTGAGTGTTACGTTTGTCGGTTTTTGGTTCGCTCATCCGTTTATCCTCTGTGCCACGTCAGATGCTTTTTGCCGCGCTGGCGCGCTGTGTCTGAAGCGCCTGCAATTCCTGCAACGATTGCCGGATATCCTCGCAATCAGATTCAGGCAATCCCAGTTGCTCTTTGCGAAGGAAGAGGGCGCGTTCCAATTGCTTTTTTGCAAGTGCGAGATTCAGACCTTCGGTGAGCTCAAGTCGGCCTGCAATTGTAAGAAATGTAGCCTCCCAACCCGCGAGTTGAGCATCCATTGAAAATGCCAATGCATCCCTCAGGACGATACGGGCGCGCGGTGAGTCGTTGGTCTCGAACATTGAGCTGAGATAGAGATGGAAAGCTTCACAACGCAGAAAGCTTTCCGACGGAAAGTCGGCGAGTGCTGAAATGGCAAGGCGGAAGAGCGGTAGTGCCGAATGGACGCGACCTGTTTCGCGATAGACGAGTGCAAGATGAAAAGCAGTCATCGCAGCCTGCGCAGGATCGGTGTTGTGCAGCTCGACAATCTTTCTTTGCGTTGTTGCGATGGAATCATCGCTGCAGTCGAGAGGCTCTTCGCTCTCAAGTGCAGGCATCCATGCAGGCAGCGCGTCGGGCATCACCGCCCAAAGAGCGTCGCCCAGTTTGAGTTCTTCATCGGTCAGCAGACAACTGTTTAGCTTTTCGCGCATCTCGTGATGGTCCATGTTCTGTCCGATCACAACCAGTTCCTGCGCGCGATCACCCCAATTTTTGTCCCATTGCGCCAAGACATTTTTACGTTCGTCCGGCGAGAGGATCCAATCCTCCTGTGGTGTCAGCGCGAGCCAGGTTCCGGCAGGCTCAATCCGGATGCTGCCCCCGGCCTGTCCCCACTGGGTGACGAAATCTGAGCGTGTCGCCAGCCAAATGAAGCCCTTGGAGCGTACAATTGTATCTGAATCGTGTTCGATGAAAGAGACAAATCGTTCAGTATTGAAGGGGCGATTGGCACGGAATACGAAACTTGAAAATCCGTATTCATCCTTCTCTGATTTTTCCTGTCCGCGCAGCGTTTTCAGCCAGCCTGCAGACTGCGAGGCTTTGTCAAAATCAAACAGACCTGTGTTCAATATCTTGCTCAGGGCCACATTTGAGTTTTGTGTCGGAACAATAACCGCTTCCGGATTCAGCGAGCGGATGAGACCTTCAACTTCACTCAGTTCCTGCGCAGAAACTAAATCAGATTTATTGATGACGATGACGTTGGCGAATTCAACCTGGTCGGTGAGAAGATCGGCAAGATTGCGTTCATCTTCGTTGTTGAGAGCCTGACCGGCTTCAGTCAGCAGCAACGCCTCTTGGTACTGGCGTTTGAAATTGAATGCATCGACAACCGTGACCATCGTGTCGAGGCGCGCAAATTCTGAGAGTGAAACGCCAGCTTCGTCTGTGAAGGTAAAGGTTTCTGCCACTGGCAGTGGTTCGCTGATACCAGTGCTTTCGATGATGAGATAATCGAAGCGGCCCTGCTGAGCCAGTTGGCGCACTTCAACAAGCAGGTCTTCGCGCAGCGTGCAGCAGATGCAACCGTTGCTCATTTCGACAAGCTTTTCTTCTGTGCGTGCAACGTCCACACTGCCGTTGCGCACGAGCTTGGCGTCGATGTTGAGTTCGCTCATGTCATTGACGATGACCGCGATCCGCAGTCCATGCTGATCATTGAGAATAGAGTTGAGCAGAGTTGTTTTTCCTGCACCAAGGAAGCCAGACAGCACAGTGACGGGAAGACGGTTGTTCATGATTTTTTCTCGCGATTAAAGTTTTGCCGAGCCGGCATCGTTGACGATGGTTGATCCGCTCTGTGTCTCACCTGAAAGGGTTTGTACTTTCAATTTCCGGAGTGACTTGAATTGTGCCTTGGCTGCAAACTTAACTTCGCTTCCGGCAACGGGTTTGCCACATTCGAATTTGAATGTTGCATGCACTTCGCTGTGTGTGCCTTTTTTGTGTTTGTGTTTTTTGTCTTCCTTCGCCTCTTGTGCCTCGGTGACAAATGGATTGACCGTAGCTTCAATCAGCTTGCACGAAAGTGAAGTGTCGAGGATGAACATTTTATCCGCATTCGACTTAAGCTTTTCCACAGCCTCGTCGCGCTTTTTAATGTCGGCCGGTTTTTTGGCTTCGTGCTCGAAGCCGTAGATGGCCTCTGAGGGACTTTCCAGTTGAATCGTGACGGTGTTTGCTTCGCCGACGATATTGACCGAGGCGGTGCCATGTTCGTGGGCTTTGTGGCCCTTGCCACCAGCCAATGCGACGGTCGGAAGGCTCGCAATAACGAGTGTTGTGAGTAGGCTATGCACCGAGGTTGAGGCTATAAATTGATTTGATTTCACTACCTTACAACTTCTCCATGAAGGTGAGACTGAGTTATCAGTAGTCACCGGAGTGTGTTGAGTCAAGCGTTGTTTTTTGACCACATCGCCTGAAGGAAAATGAAATCAAATCGGGGTTCTGCGTTTTCGCCGTTTCAACAACCTAAGTGCGCAAATGGCAAGAGGCGCCATCAGTGCCCATGCAGCGGTGCTCGTGGTGCCGCGTTGAGGCATGAGTGCTGGAAGGCTTCCGCACAATGGAATCAGATTTTTCCGTTTTTCATAGCTGACCGGATACAGAATCGTCACGCCTGCCTTATCGTCGAGGGTGAGCTCTAAATTCTTGTTGATGGTCGCGTAGCTCATCACCGATTTCGTCGAGTAATGAGGGTGGAGGAGGCCGAGGCAGTGTCCGAGTTCATGCAGAACGGTGAAGGCGAGCTTCTGCGGATCTTTTTCTGCATCAAGGCTGATATCACAGTCCACGATGTATCGGGAATCTTGTTCTGTTGTTCCTTGCTTCGGGAGTGCGCTGCCAGCGTCGCTCCATGAGCCGGATGAGAAAATGATTGAGTTGATGTTGTCTTCTGCGTCGGCCGCAGTGCCGTTCTCGGTGCTGAGGGCTAGTTCGATGAACGCATCTTCAACATCATTCCAGCGTTTCATTGCTTCCAGAACCATAGCTTTGAAGAAATCGGCATCTGAAAGTGCAGTGTATTTTCCGTCGAGAAATTTGTCCTTATCCTCGAATTCAGGTGGTGTGCCGGCGATTCTGAAAAACACTTTTGGATTTTCGGGACTGACGTTCAGCCGCACCGGCTCACCGGAACTTCTGTCGCGTTCAAACACATAGGCCGATGCAATACTGCTGCCGAGCAATGACAGACCCGCCGCCAACAGATGAATTAATTTGACCATAACGTGCCTCCGAGGCTGACACTGCTCACGCCCGTGATCTGCCGCTTTTCGGAGTACGGTGCCAACGCTGACCGATACTCCAACGACAAACATATTGACTGTGTTGCGCACCAAAACTCCCAGCCGAATCCGCCGTAGACACCGATAAAAGGTGTAATACCCACGGCCGCAACGCCGCCAAGTGAAACCGAGACGTTTTGCATTGGCTGAAAGCGGACGGCATACCCAAGTCCGGGTGCGAGTCCGACGAGAAACTCACGATCGCGCGCGCTGTTTACATATGTGTATGAATACTCGACGAGACTTGTGAAGGTAATCGGATTAGATCCGCCGTTCGCGGCAATGGCACCTGCAGAAATTTTATGGCCTGCCGCAAAGCCTGTGGCAGATAACGATGAGGCGCAGATGACGCCGGCCCAAAAGAGTTTCCTAAAAGGGGGCAGCGTTTTCATAGTGCAACCCCCGCGCTGAGCGAGACCGTGGTGAAGCGATCGTGTGACAGCAGCATGAAGGGCGGAATATAGGGGTGTGCGGCAAAGAGCCATGATTTCCAATTTGCACTGACCCCCAAGCCACCCAGATTGAGGATTGTCCAGTCAAACCCGATCGGAAATGAGGAAGAGAGCATGTTTTCGGTTTTACCGTCCGCGGTTGTTTGCGCCATAAGTGCCCCAACGCCGAATTCGGCCTTCAGAGATCCGCCCGAGGTCAGTGGAACGCTGTAGAGGATGCCTGAAAGAAGATGAGTGACTTTGGTTTGTGATTCTGAATATCCAGATACGTTAGCGTTGAGTCCCCATTTGCCGAGTGTCAAACACGTATCCGCCATGGCTGAGTAGTTGTTGTCACTTTGGATTGCGAGTCCAACTCCCGCCCTGAGCGACATTGAATTTTGTGCGTGTGCTCGAGTTGAGATTGACGATAAATAGAGCGCGCTTGAAAGGACAATCGTCCCCCATATGGAACTGGAGTGCCGCAAAAGATGCATGGTTTGAGCCTTTGATTCGGGTTCCTCACCAGAATAATCCACAAAGCGGTCGGCCTGTCGGCAAGAAGTATCATGCGCTAGAGAATGTCCTGCCAGCGCAGTCAGTCGCAGACAACGGTCAAAAAACAGTTCGATATTTTGCTTCTACGGGTGTTGGAATTTTGTTACTCGCTGAGTTTCAGCAGTCCGACGCCCAAGACGATGAAAATGGCTCCGAACCATCGCAGATAGGACTGTGAATCGCCAAAAAAACTCACGCCGACTATGAAGGTGCCGACTGTTCCGATTCCAGTCCAGACCGCATAGGCAGTGCCCATTGGGATGGTTTTTTGTGCCAGCCACAAAAGCCATCCGCTAACACTGAGGCATGCTAAGGACAGAAGGATTCCCGTAATCCGATGAGTGCCTGATTGGGCGAGTTTCATTCCCAGTGGCCAGCCAACCTCAAAAAGTCCTGCGAGGAAAAGATATAGCCACGCCATTGTTTATTTCCCAAGAGCATCGTGGAGTGCGTTTTTCAGTTCTTCGGATGCGGATATATACATACCATAATTCAGGTCATCGCTTGCGCCATTGTGCAAACCGACAATTGCAAGAGAATCGGTTGAAATCAGCGCAGCACCGCTGCTTCCGCCTTCGCTGTCACAGTCGTGAAGAAACTTTTTCAAGATTCGTAAAGGGTCTGTATAAGCGTAGAGTGTGCAATTGCCTGACCACTCCAATGGTCGCATCCGCGGAAAACTCAACATGGTGAGCGGAGCTTTCTGCGAACTGAAATTCAAGTCGATGTTGATCGACGCTTTGGGCGGATTGTTGACCCGCAAGAGTGCAAAGTCGTAGGTGCTGTCGTATTTCCGCAGCACGACACTTTTACAATTTGACGATTTGAGTTCTGGCTTTGCTCCCCGATTGCCCCAAACAACTCCCAGCAGATGGCAATTGTCCGAGCCGCTGCGTGGCGAGCGTGAAATGCAGTGGCCTGCCGTCAGTACAAGACCGTCGCCAAGATGGGTTGCCGTGCAACCGACGTTCAATTGGCCGACGGCATCGATCAGTGGAATCAATTCTGTGGGCAGATTTTCGCCGTCGCTTGCGACGGGCATGAGATTGTTGTCACCGATCACTTTTTCGTGATGAATTGATTCAACTTGCGCCGGCACTGAACTCTCTTGGGCGGAAGCCCGACCCGCGCCCGCCAGCACGTCAAACGAGCCAGGCAAAGTTGACGACGGTGTCCAACAGATAATGCTTGTGAAAAACGAAATGGAAACTGCGGTTTTACGCATGGAGCCTCCGACAGGATTTGAACCTGCGACCCTCGCATTACGAATGCGATGCTCTACCAGCTGAGCTACAGAGGCGAGGAGTGAGGCAGAGACACGTGGTGGCGCCTCCCAGAATCGAACTGGGGACACGTAGATTTTCAATCTACTGCTCTACCGACTGAGCTAAAGCGCCAACGTGGTCAGGGGTCTAATATACCGGCAAAGAGGCTGTCAAGCGGACGGACCGATTTTAAGCCCGTCAGGCAGAATTGTGTGGTTTGGCGGACGACTTGGGCTGCAGGTGCGGCGTCCGAAAGAAGGCGTACCTTGTGGGCAGTCGAGACACTTACCCTCAGTTTTTCTGAGACTGCGACGACGCCTGGGCAGAGTGTTTGTGCGGTCGCGCGGGCCACAGCCTCGTTGGGTGCAGCTACGTGAACAGACCACAGGGGCAGTGCAACTTTAGGACCAAGCTTGGCCGTCCCCTCCCCGAGGCAGCCCATCCGCAGGAGCGAGAGAGAAAGCCCTCTTTGTTTGTCGACTTCCTCGGGCCAGCGGGTCGATGGTGTTGTGGATGGCCTCATCGCCGGCTGCCTTAAGCAGGCTTGTGATCGCAAATTGCTGAGAAAAATCCCCTCGCTCTTTGTAAATTGAGCGAGATTTTCATCAAGTCGTCGGGTGTCATCGACCACCCGCCTCTCCATCGTTTGCCAGAGATGGAGAGGTGCCGCGAGTAATATGAATCCCACAGGCAAGACCAGCGTCAGCTCAGTGAGCGCTTGTCCCTTGGAACCCAAGAAGCTTTCAGTCCTCAACAACGAGCACACTCCAATTCGGTTCGAAAGAGATGACGTCTCCCGAGTAGGCCAGCCGGTCCGGGAAACCCTTTGGAAATTTGGACTTTGGACAATGTTTCACAAGGCTGAAGTTGGCTTTCTGGGGGCAAAAGCGTGCATGTGTGAGTGCCATTGTCAGTCGGGCCAACGGTCCCGCCGGGCCGATCGGGCGCCTGCCGGACAAACCTTTTTTCAGCGGAACATCATCGGTTATCTTGATGAGAACGAAGCCAAAGTTTTGCTGCAGGGCTGAGGAGAATGGCGGTACACCTGAAATGGTCCGAAGCTGAGGAAAACCAAGCATGCTCCCCGATAGATGGTATCGGCAGTTTTCAGGGGACTGTGGCGAATCGGGCGTCGCGGCAACCTTGCATAAGGATTCGCTGAGGGATGCACGCGTCAGACGTTGCCTGACTTGCTGCGGAATCTGCGAGAGCAGCGTATCGTTCATTGACTGAATTGCTGAGAGTTGCACCCGAGCAGAAGGGAGTGCGGCCTCAAAAGCCGCGTACACTCGTTCAGGAAGCGGAACTGGCAGTGTTCTCTCCCAAAGTGGCGTGCTTGCTGCGAGATCGAGTGCATGACCGCTGCCGCGCAAATAAAGTTTGAGCATGCGATCGAGAGCCAGAGCGATGTGTTGGTTGTTAGAGCTTATTGCATTCAGCTTGTATGCGACCGACAGTGAGTCGAAAAATGATCCTTGAAAGTCTTTTTCCAATTTCACGGTGTTCTGTTGGGTTTTCAAAATGAATTGCGTCAGGGCAATAACCAGGGCAGCGAGTAGTGCAAGAATGATCGCAGCCAATGGAAGAATCTGCCCACTCTGCGCGGTATGTCGATGACGAGATGAATGTGTCTTGTTGTGCATCAGGGAGTTTTCACCTCCGTGAGTCCGCTTCCAAAGTAGGGGTCAAGGGTGACATTTTTTATTCGAGTCGCTGAGACAGAAACTCCTATTCCGCGGCTTTGCCGGTGGTTGCCTGAATCGGAAAATTCACCCAGACAATTTCTTCCATCAGCGAGCGTATTCAGAAACGGTTCCAGCCAGCTCCGAAGACAGACGTGAATGGTTACGGTCGTGGCTTGTTCAAGGTCTCCAAATCTGGCCCCATTCAGCCAAACCCGAACGCCACTTGCAGGTGCAGAGTGCTCGAAGGGATAGGACCAGCTCCAGCGCAAAAGTGGATCCTCAAGAACATGAAGAACCGAACGTTCAATTTGTTTCTCGAATTGTGACCTGCGCTGACCAAGCTCAGGCGAGAAACTCCCCAGCAGCACGTGTTGAAGGCTTTGATAGCTATGGCGAGAGGCAGCTGATGCGGCCACAAGACGGATCGAATTTCTGACGAGCTGAAGCCTTGCCAACTCATGGACAGCCGTCAGGCACAACAGTGCAGCGGATGCTGCGACAGTAAATTCAGCGGCAGACATACCAGTCTCTCCTGTTTTGTGCTGTGCTCTGAAGTCTTTCGAGAATTTTACTCTGTGAGATATGCTTTATAGGTGAACAGTGGACGGGATCGACTTTTAGTTTTTTAGTTGAGTCTTTCACTTCGGTTGCTTTCTTGACCGACTTCGCACGTGGATTTTTTTTAGGTGAAACATCTACTGCAGTGAGGTTAATGTCGTTACTTTTTCGGGAAGACGCCGCCAACTCCGAGAATTGTGTGGCTAAAACAGTGGGTCCCGCCTGTGCCTCCAAGGTTTCGGGTCTGCTCAGATGAGTATTTTTTTCACTGCCATCAAACACAGGCGGAACAACTTCAGTGCTCAATGATTGATTCTTCACAACCACGAAAAAAATCATGGCGAGCAGGGCAACACAGCCCAGTCCGAGTGTAGTCCGTCTGTGGCTCACGCTTTTAAAAGTCGAAAAAAATACACTGTGCACCTTACGGGTGATTTGAATGCGCCGTCTGACTCGATACCGAATTTCATCGAGAGTGAATTCATCACCAATAAGAGTGATGATTTGACCTTCAGGTGAGTCAATTCGAATGCAGGAACCGCAGCTTCTAAAACTCCTGCCATCTAAAATTACGAGCGGCAGTTTTCCAATGCTCTGAGGAGGATTCTCTCTCCAAAGTTCGAGATAAAAACCTATCTTGAGTTTAGTCACGAGTACAGATACAAAAAAGTCTTTGAGTGGTGAAATTTTTTTTCTGACGCACCTCATTTTCAGTCCAGCCACTGTGCTTCGGGAGTCGCAGATTCAGTCTTTTTTTCGGTTTGGGAGAAGTCTGGCAGTTGCGAGACAGCTAGGCTATTTTTCAGAGCAATCCACAATTCAGTGTCCTCACTGCGAAGGTCACGGCTCTTGAATAATTCACCAATGATGGGCAGATGACCCAAAATTGGTACTTTTGAGACTGCTTTGCCACTCATTTGTAAGTCGATCTTGGTCAGCAAAATTTGTTCGTCGGGAAGGGAGCTCAGTTCCGTGCTCATGACGCTTTGTTGCATGGCTGAGATTGCATGTGGATTCGCCAGCGACTGGGGATTGGAAAGTTTAATATCAATTTTCTGTGAGATTCTGCCGGAACCAGTGATGTTGGGTTGTAAAGTTACAGTGAGCCCATAGTTTTGTGAAAAAAATCTTTGGCTTTGGCCTGTCGTCTGAAAGAGAAGTTCCCCGCCAGATTGAATTTCACCTTTGCCCCCACTCGCAACGACCAGACTCGGTCTTGCAACCTGCTTGAGTACTCCATTCTGTGTCAGTGCATTCACAACCACATCTGGAAATTGCAGCTTGATGTTGGGTCCAGTACGGAACTGGGTGAGGAAGTTTGGAATTATGCCTTTGGAAATTTCACTTCCTGCAGGTTGATCTTTGTTGACTGTAGAGATTCCCAGCGCATTGAGTCGAGAGATGTTCATGCGAAAAAATGTGAGCTGGGTTTCGATCAGATGACCTGATGATTTGTCGGTAATGATGTTTTCGTTGAATCGACTGAGGACGGATCTAAGCAATAGTCGAATTTTATCGGCTTCTTCTTGGCTTGCTGCACTTCCGCGAACGTTGACGCCGACAACAGACGCCTCTGTCGATACTCCTGCTTGTCCGATTTCCTGAAACAAAGAGCGAAAGTAACGCGCCTGTATTTGAATTGCCTCGCGGCTGACAGTGTACCTGGGAAGGCACTCATCCCTTCCCAGGCAGAGCTCGACAATTGACTGGAATTGCGCATCGTTTTGAAGGTGTCCAAGAATGACAATCCGACCGTTGTCGAGAACCGTTTCCAGACCCGCACGACGCTGAAGGTCGCGCGCAATTCTTACGAGAGAACCCGAAGATAGAGAGGGGACTGCAGGAGTATCCGATCCAGTCACGCCAACCTGAAAATTCCAAGTCTTGCTTCCCGCACCGTGAAAATGGGCGGTCAGGCGGGACGTGCCACTGCGCAGAGCTGTAATCAGAATCTTATTTGTCATACCGACGCGTTGCACATCGATAACATCGGGATGCGAGATGTCCAGACTCTTGGGCGCATCGTCGAGACTGACTTCCTTCGTTTCGCCCACAGGGAGTTTTAACGGTTTTTGTGAGGCAAAACCAAGTGCTGAAAGGAATGAGAAAAGAACGACAAGTAAGACAATTGAACTCAGCCGAAACAGCCGATCGGCGAGCAGTCCTTCTATTTTTTTGACACGAAAGTATTTTCTGTTCTCAACTGGGTTTTTTGTCGCGTTGGCAAGGCTTGGGTTTTGCGTGAATTCAGCAATCCAATGAGAATTTCGACAGTGTACAATTGAGTTTGGTTCAATTCTGAGGACGCATCCATTTGGCCTGAGTTCCCTGTCCAGTGGGACCATCCAAATATCCTCTTTCAAGGAGAGAGTATGCAGTATGCATGGTGACTTAAAGAGAATTCCGCAATGGGCTGGGACGTAAGAAAACAACCGAACGCCGACAAGACGCTCATAAAAGGTACTTGGGATAAGCAGTTCGAATATGCCTTTTTCGTCATTCATTTTTTGGAATTTCATCCGCATAAATATTCTCCGGTTGTGTCATGACCCGAGCGGAATTTTTTTTAAAGCTAAAGTCAGTAAACGAATTAATTTTGGACTGTTTTGTCTGAAAATCGATCCGGCGTTTCTCAGTTGTTCTCTGAGTGTTTTTTCTATGACAAAGAGCTCCCCAAAGGAGTGAAATATGAAAAAATGTGAGAGTGGTCAGGGTTTGACAGAGTACGCAATTCTTCTGAGCGTTGTTGCGGTTGCTTCTATAGCGGTCACTGCGCTTTTCGGCGCAGCCTTGAAATCAAAAATTGCTTCCTTGGGAGCGGCGATATCGGGACGCAGCGCCAACGAAGTCAGTGCCTACGAAAAACAATCTCAACAAAAAGCAGACGAGGCCAAGAAAGCCGCGGAGTTTGTCGACGGAATGGAGATCGGCGAAAAAGAGATCGCTCCTTCTGGGGGGAACCGTGCGGCACGGTGAAGTACGACTTGCATCGGTCAAACGAGGGGTTTTATGGGAACGAGACACTTATTTTTCCAATGATTTTTCAATTGGCAGGTCCAGTGTCTGTGATGTCACGTGCGAGTTTCTGGCCGCCCGTGAATGGGTGATTGCAGCTGCGTGGCAATGTTTTGTGGCTGTCAGCAACGGTTATGACACAGTTTTTGGGATCGGATCTGCAGAGGTGACATTCAACAGGGGTCGCAGTCTCTCTTTTTGCCTCTCGGATTCTTCGTTGAGCAAATCGATCAGTCTGAATCGGCCTATTGATTTTGGGTGCGATCATGTTCGTGCGTTGCTTCCGGAATTCAGCTCATACAAAGACCCAGTTTTGAGAAAAATTGTCGGCGACGTGCTGATGCAGGATGGCATTTTTGATTTGGACTCTGAGATGCGGCTACAGGTTCCAGCGCAAGAATTGATGACCCGCCTGAATCGTGTTTTTGCAGCCCACGATTTTTCCTGTCGACCACTTTTCCAGAATCTTCAATCATTTGCCACTTGTTTTATGATGCTTTCTTCTTATCTACATGCAGAGGGACCTCTGACAGTCTGGACTCGCTCACAGCACTTCAATGAAATTCTTTTCAATGGTCATGCTGAGTGCTGGCTTGAGGGTCCTTCGGGATTGCAGCAGACAGAGAGTCCTTTTTTGTCTGCGGACGATCTGTGGGCTTGGTTGGGCCGGACGTCTGCGGACTCCGGCAGAGAGTTAGTCACTCCTCGGGCCAGTTGCGATTATTCATTGCCCTGCGGCGCCCGTGTTCACGTTGTTGCTTCGCCGGTTGCGCGCTCCGGAGCATATGTCAGCATTCGCTGCCATCGGAGTCGGTCCTTGCGTTTGAGGGATTTTTTGAATTCGGGTTCGCTGAGCGCTGAATATTTTTTTGCCTTGCAGAGTTTTGTTGTCGCAAAGAAGAATATCCTCTTCGCCGGTGCCACGAGTAGCGGCAAGACAACTCTTTTGCGCGCGATTGCCGAAGAAATCAGTCCCGTTGAACGCTTACTTGTTTTGGAAGATGTTGCTGAACTGCGGCTTCAGCGGGACAATGTTGTCTACCTGCAGACCCTCGAGGCTGGCCCGCACGATGCGGGAGCTTCGGTCAATCTTGAAGGTCTTTTGCGTGAGTCTTTACGAATGCGGCCGGACCGGCTCGTGGTTGGAGAGTGCCGGGGGAACGAGGCTTTTGCCCTTATCCAGGCTCTGCACACTGGGCATCAGGGCTCTTTGTCGACGGTCCACGCCAATTCGGCCATTGAAGCTTTACAGAGGCTGGAGGCGCTTGTCTTACGCGCAGAACCTGCACTGGGTTTAGAATTTGCGCGCAGACTTGTCCGCAATGCCTTTGATGTTGTGGTCTTTATGAAGCGCTGTCCTAAGCGCAAGAGCCATGTTTCAGAAGTCGTTGACGTAGGGAGTCTTGCATGAAAATGGCAGTTTATCGAAGACGTCACAGAAATTGCGACTGGACTGTTGCTTCATCTGCTCTCTCTTCTATTGGTGTTGTTCTCAGTCGGCGTTGTGTGACCCGCACAGCACTGATTCAAGGGTTGAAAAATTCCGAATCAGAAAGACTCAGGATCGTCGCCAAGTCTGCGTCCCTTCCGCTCGTGTCTGTTAATCAAGCCTTGAATACTCAAAATCTATTAAATCCGCTGCCAACACTCAGGCGTTCCGCATCTTTTGATTCGTTGACACAAATTGTTCATGGCTGTGTGACGACGCTGTTGTCTGCACAATTTACTGCATTCGATCTGCGATTTTGGAAGACGTCGCTTTCGAATCTCTATCAGGTCGAACGCTGGATGCGCCAGCAGTCAGCGCAGTCGCGTGTGCAGGCGCTTTTTCTTGCCGGGTTTCTTCCCGTGGTCTCGCTTTTGTTCTGTTTCTTCAGCCATGAGCGTTTTCTTGCAAATATTAGACTTCCTCAGGGCCAAATATTGTTGGCTTTGGCTACGGTGTTCTATCTTTTGGGAGTCGCTATCATTGCGGTTTTGATTCAGCGCTCACAAGGATTTGTTCGCAGACATCGTGGCTTCGATGAATCTGGTGGTCGTCTTGATTTCATTCAGAGTCTGATTGCGACAGCGGCATTGTTGAGAACGAAGCGTGAGCGTCTCATCTTTGCAACACGCCTTTCTGGATGTGCCACCGGCGATAAATTTTCTCGCAGATTGTCATGTGCCATGGCGCTTCCGTTTATCGACCACGAGTCTTCGGGTTCTGCTGCCCAGCTTTATCTTGAAAGTGTCCGAACGTCCTTGCTCCACTCGCCACAGCCAGCCGAAAACTGGCTCACGCGCGAACACGCGGTAGCCTTTGAAGATTTTCGCGCCGAAAGTGCGCAGAAGGCTGCCCTTCTCTCGTTGCGTCTTTTGTTTCCACTGGCGACATTTTTCCTACCTTCACTATTTTTTATTTTGGCTCTCTGCGGTTTTTCCCTGGGAGGGGATACGCTAAACTAGACGTTGTGCGCATGCGCTTGAGTGAATTGAGGGATGAGCTATGAAGAAACTTCTCAATCAGGGAATTTTGCTTGTTGCGATTGCTGCAGTATCGGTTGCCGCATGCGAGAAGACCAAATTTAAAGGCACACAGCCTGTTCCTGCCGGTCCTGCGCCGACTGTGGCTGGTCCGGTTGAAAAGTCACCTGACGAAACCAATAACCCGAACAACCAAAACAGCAGCGGAAGAGCTCCTGAGATTGTCAATCCGCAGCCTTTGCCGCAAGTCACGCCCATCATGGGCGGGATTCCTCCCAAGCCTGGCAGCACCGAGACGGTTCCGGGCCTAGGCGGCAAACCTGTCCTCACTGTTCCACCTAAGGTTCCCTTCGATCCACCAATCAACAAGAATCCGAGTATTCCACCCAACAAAGTTCCCGTGCAATTGCGCGTCGCCCAGCTCAACTACGAGGCGTGGTGGAAGAATTGTCTTGTTGTCAGCATTGGCAGCGACACAAAAGAAGTTGGCTGCAACAAAACGACTCCGCTCAACACAGTTGTCGAATTCCTTGCGGATAAGGGTGTCTGCAACCGTATGGAAGTCCGCGTGCAAACGTATTACCCCGTGTCCGGTGCGTGCAGAGCCGGACAACCCTGCAACGGACCATACAATGCAACAGTCGACATCGATCGGCGTTCCGGCGAAATCTCTTCGTCTGTCTTTTTCAAGGCATACGATCGCAACAATATACTGAGCCGCGATCCTCTGATCGGTATTCAAGACAACTCGGCAGCCATCAAGCAGGAGATGGACACTTATTCCGCATCGGCGCCGCTGAGCCGTTGGGTCCGGGTTTATTTTGAGGACCAAAGACGCGAGAACCTTGATGCCGTTGCGGCAAATCCGAGTAACCTTGCCCTGCGTGAAGAGCGCGGCATCGACTTCAACGACTATGTTTTTGACGTGCGGGCGCAAGGTGTGGAATTTTACATCGACGGGCTTGAACCGCGTGAGTGCGCTCGCAAATAGTCCGCATTTTAGCGAATGTGGGTAGTAGCTCAGGCGCTTAATTAATGAGCACAAATCAATTCTTCTGATCCTCGCTTTTTTCGAACCGAACCTTTGAAAAATTGACAGTCTTTCTTCCCCCTGAACTGAGTTAAAGTGCTTGGCTCAGGAGGTCTTTCTATGTCCACGAATCGTTCAGATGTTATCGATTACCGTATTGAAGGCGACGATATGCAGGCGGTGATTGTCACCCTCGACCCTTCCGAGGTGGTGATCGCCGAAGCAGGTATGATGCTCTACATGACCGACGGTGTTGCGATGCAGACGTCGATGGCCATGGACAAGAATAAGGGGTTCTTTGGAAATCTGATGAAAGCTGCGGGCCGCATGCTGACCGGTGAAAGCTTTTTCATCACCAACTTTGAAAACACGGCAAGCCAGCGGGCAGACGTTGCCTTTGCTGCGCCATATCCTGGAAAAATCATTCCACTTGACCTGTCGACCTATCAGGGTGGTTTCATTGCGCAGAAAGATAGCTTTCTTTGTGCGGCCCGCGGAACAGATGTGTCGATTCATTTCAACAGGAAGATCGGCTCAGGTCTGTTCGGCGGCGAAGGTTTCATATTGCAAAAACTCGTCGGCGACGGACTCTCCTTCATTCATGCCGGCGGAACAGTGATTGAGCGAAGGCTTGAGCCCGGACAAACTCTGCGTGTCGATACAGGATGTATTGTCGGATTTGAGTCAACTGTAGACTTTGACATCCAGTTCGTCGGTGGCTTTAAAAATGCACTGTTTGGTGGTGAGGGACTCTGGTTTGCGACCGTCAGAGGACCAGGCCGCGTCTTCTTGCAGACACTTCCCTTCGCGCGACTTGCAAACCGAATCGCGTCCGTCATTACAACCGGGCGCGGCGCAGAACAAACAACGGGAGGTCTGCTCGGCAGCCTGATGGGAGACCATGATTAACCTCCTCAGGGTTATTCTCATCTCGGCCTCCGTGCTGGCGACAGGGTGTGAGTCCATCGACCGTTGGCGAACGGCGGGAACTCGCACTCTGGTTTCGTTCATTCCAAGAAGTGTCGACAAACAGTTGGGTGAAATCGCGGAAAAAGGACAGAACCCTTTCCCGGCCGGTGATTCGTTGCCACCCGAAGCTCACGAAGAGATAGCAAGTCTTGCACAGCCATTGTTGAGCAGGGTGAACCTCTCCCCCCTTGAGCTGAAAATCAGGGTTGCAAGGGCGAATGTTCCCAACGCTTACGCATTTCCGCACGGTGGTATTTTCGTCACGACAAAATTGCTGCAGATATCAAAGCAGCCTGAGGAAATACTTGCGGTCCTTGCGCACGAAATCGCCCACGTCGTGCAACGTCACTCGATGCAAAATCTGGTGACTCAGGTCGGTACGTCATTGGCCGTCAGCATGGTCTTTGGCGACATGGGTACTTTGGCCGACATTGCATCAACAGGCGGGCAATTGCTCAACCTTAAATTTTCGCGTGATCACGAGCGTGATGCAGATGCGCTTGGTGCAGAACTACTGCGCGAAGCGAAATTACCGTTGAGCGGTATGCAGGCTTTTTTTGAACGTATGAATGAGTTCGAAAAATCCTCTGATGGGTTGGCCATGGACTCTGGGCTGTTGAGCATTCTCAAAACGCATCCGCAGACTCAAGAACGAATTGATACAGCCCGCGCTCTTGTCTCACCGCAGGGAGCGGAGGTTCCTGCGCGCCAACGCGAGGCTTACGCCCGCCTCAAAAAGATGTTCTGACTCTGTTGGCGATTATTTCTGTGCTTTCTTTTCTGCAGCACGTGCAAGCAGTCGGCTTTTCTTGGTGGCAGTAACGACGGCTGAAATCAACATCGGCCTGAGGCCATGACGTTCCAGCTCGTGGATCGCGGAAATCGTTGTACCACCGGGAGTTGTCACCTGATCGCGCAGAACTGCGGGATGGAGGCCGGTTTCTTGAACGAGTTTTGCGGCTCCCAAAACAGTTTGTGCTGATAATTCGAGTGCCAACTGGCGGGGCATTCCCATTTTGACTCCGCCATCCGACAGAGCTTCGATCACCATGTAGATATAAGCCGGACCGCTTCCACTGAGACCCGTGACGGCATTCATGAGTTCTTCTGGCACAACCCACGCCTTGCCAACCGCTTCGAAGATGGATTTGGCACGTTTGATTTCGTCGTCACTCGCTTCTGCGGAAAGACAAAGTGCTGTTGCAGCGCAATCGACTGTGGCGGCAATGTTGGGCATGGCGCGTGCAATGACGCTGCCCGGAAACGCCCGCTGAATCTGATCGATTGGTGTGCCTGCGAGTATGCTGATGACAAGTGGCCTGGAATCGCCAGAGCAAAAAACGGGCCGCCAGAATTGAACCGCATCCTGAAAATTTTGCGGCTTAGTGCAAACAATCAGGGTGTCCGATGGATCGAGGGGGATTTCGGTGCCCTCGCGTTGCACGGTCGAAGCCAAAAGAAACTTTAGGCGGTTCGGATGCGAGTGCGAAAATTCCTTCACAGCATCGTTTTCGTATCGGTCACAGACAATGACTTGTCGTTGTGTGCTGGAA
>JBEDKY010000052.1:0-15253 GCA_041171905.1 Pseudomonadota bacterium | reverse complement strand
GATGGATTTTCCCGAGGTGGCAGGGCGCGCGCACGCGCATTTTTTTGAGTGCAGGGAGCCGCTGATTCAGGCTTTTTCGTAAAGAACTTCCCAGCGCGCATGCGCATCTTTGAGTTCCGCTTCGATTTTCGTCACCGTCTGTTGCTTGTCCTGAACGACTTGGAAGGCTGAACCCTGAGCATATGCCGAGTTGAGTTCCTCAGTTGCCGCCGCGAGCCTTTCCTCCAATTTCGGAATCAGCAGTTCGAGACGGTCGAGTTCTTTTTTCTCGTTGTAGCTGAGCTTCGCTTTTTGCGTTGCAGCAGGCGCGGCGTCATAGCGTTCGGTCTTCTCGGCAGCTTTTTTGTCGTCGCGTGCCGGCTGTACCCTGCTGACACTGACTCCTTCCAAAATCTGCAATGCCTGTTCAAGGTCGGGTACCAGTGTCCAATGATGTGATTCACCGACTTTGTTCTTTCGCACACCCGACCAGACGAGAATTTGTGTTGCAACCCGTTGGATGAAATAGCGGTCGTGACTCGTAAATACGACTCCGCCTGCAAAGCTGCTGAGCGTTTCTTCAAGACCCTGGAGGGTGGGAATGTCCAAGTCGTTGGTGGGTTCGTCCAATATGAGCGTATTGCCCTGTTCGAGCATCATGCGCGCCATGAGCACACGAGCCTGCTCTCCGCCCGAAAGGTTTTGAATTGACCTGTCAGCGTCGTGACGCGAAAAGAGAAATTTCTCGAGGTAGCTCATTACATGAAGATAACCGTTGCTGGTGTGAACGAAGTCTCCCTCCGGGCAAATCGACTGACGCACGGTCGACTTTGCATCGAGTGCATTCCGGTGCTGATCAAAATACGAGATCTTGATGAGTTCGTGGCGCTTGCACTGTCCTGACATCGGCTGAAGTTCACCGGCAAGAAGTCTGAGGAGATGGGTTTTTCCGCAGCCGTTCGGACCGACAATGGCAAGCCGCATAGATGGCTTCACAACCAAAGATAATTCCCGTGCAAGCTGCGGAAATGAATCACCGCGCGGATGTGCAAGGCTGATTTTTTCGAACTCAAGGAGTGTTTGTGAACCGAAGTTTTCTTTCACAGAAATCCACAGATCCGATGCATCGCGCTCCTTGCTTTCGATGGAGGCGGAAAAGTTCAGTTCAACATTAGCCTTCACGGCAGCCTTGCGCTCCGCAGTTTTCAGATTGACTTCCAGCGATGCTGCGCGGTTGATACGCGCCGTTTGTTTTGTCGTGCGGGCCGCAGGGCCGCGGCGCAGCCACGCAAGTTCGCGGCGCATCAGATTGGCCATGCGCTGGTTGCGCGAGCGTGCCTCCTCCATGCGGCGCACCTTCTCAACCGCATGCGCTTCGTAATTGCCTGTGTAGAATTGAACATCTCCGTCTGCGATTTCCAGAATTCTGTTCGCCAGCGTATCGAGCAGTGAACGGTCATGCGAAACAATTGCCATGGCAATCGGTTCGGGCTCGTTGTCGAGCAGCGGAACACCGAGCAGTTGGAACCCCTTCTCTGAGAGATCTATGAGCACGTCCTCGAGCCATTCGACCGTGTCGACATCCAGATGGTTGGTTGGTTCATCGAGCAGGAGAAGTTGCGGTTGGCTGATCAGCGCATGGATAAGCTGCAGTCTTTTTTGTTGGCCACCGGAAAGTTGACCCACAGGTCTGTCTGCAAGCTCCTCGAGTTGCGCAACACGCACAGCTCCCGCCAGCGCGTTGGGAATGTCAATCGAGCGTGCCTGTAATTCGTCAAGGGTATGCTGGAGTTTATCGAGATCGGCGAGCCACTTTTCATCGCTGCCCAAATCCGGATTGTCCTCGAGCGCCGCGAGATGTTTGTCGAAGCGCTTTTGTGCGGCCTCAAGCGAGCCGGTGCCGAAGACTTCCTGCAACTGTTGGCTGAGAACTGCTGACACGCTTTGCTCGGTTGAAAACGGAATCGACTGACTGACGTAGGCCTTGCGCAACTGATTGCGCCACGCAACGTGTCCATCATCCGATTTTCCAAGGCCGGCAAGGATGCGCAGCAAAGTCGACTTTCCGGCACCGTTCGGGCCGACAATTCCCAGTCTGTCGCCTGCATGAAGAGTGAGGTCGAGAGATTCAAACAGTGTCGTGACACCGATACGCACAGCCAACCGCTGACTTGTGAGCAGAGGGGAATCGGTGATAGCCATGAGCATGTTCTCCCTTGACGACGCGTTAACTCAAGATCTGACTCTCAGAGGTGTGAGCAATGAAGCTGTACTTTTCTCCGGGCTCCTGTTCAATGGCCGCGCACATCGCTTTGCGCGCCGCCGGCCTTCCGTTTGAAACCGTGCGGGTCGATCTGCGCAGTGGTCTGTGCAACGGCGTGCCTTTCAAAACATTGAATCCAAAGGGCTATGTGCCAGCAATCGAGCTCCCGAATGGTCAATGGCTCAGCGAGGGCATCGCACTGCTTTCGTTTATTGCTGATTCCGCCAAGGGCGCTGCATTGCTCCCCGAGAATGGTACGTGGGAACGCTACAAAGCTCTTGAATGGCTGACATTTATTTCGACTGAGCTGCACAAGGGCTTTTCCCCGCTATGGAATCCGGCGACCGGAATATCTGACAAGGACTTAGCTTGGGAGAGATTGTCCCAGCGCATTTCAATTGTCGATGAGCAGCTCAAGAGAAGTGAATTTCTGCTCGGATCGAAATTCACTGTCGCAGATGCTTATCTTTTCACTGTGCTCAACTGGGCAGGAATGCTGAAGAGAAGTCTGGAGAGATGGCCGGCAGTCAGCACCTACATGGGCAAGGTCCGGCAGTTGCCGGAGGTCGCCGCTGCCATGCACGCCGAGGGACTCAAAGTTTGAGTTCGCCCAAATCGGTGACTTGGTTTTTGTTCACAGCAAATTTCACCGACTGGACCGTGTCACTCCCCTGCATCACTTCAAGCACGTAGTTGCCGGGCAGAAGTGTGTTGAAGATGAATCCTCCTCCGCTGCGCGGGCGGAACGGACGGACAGTCTTGTCGCCGCCACTGAAATCCTCGAGCACTCCATTTTTGTCCGCAGAAATTCTATAGGTCACCTGATCGAGGCGGCGATCGCGGATGAAGCCTTTGACGCCCTGTGAGAGGCTACGGTTGATGAGTGTCTTCCAAGCACCCTCTTGCCTTTGTACCGTGATGTCACGCCAGCGGCTGTGTGATGGCTGAAAGCCTTGCATACGGCCATTGACCTCCATGGCAAATGAAATCACGCCCGCTTCGCGGAACTGCCAATCAGCATCGGTGCCGTCAGCCTCGTAGAGAAGCTCGGGAGCCGTGCCGATTTCGTAGGTGTTTTTATTGCCGCGGTCATCAATAATGTTTGCCTTCATTTCATTGCCAATTGACTTGAACAATTCAAGCGAGGGGTTCTTTTCCTTGCGGCAGCCGTAGGGGTAGAGAATCATTTCGCTGAATGAATGATAGCTGATGTTGGCAACCGGCCGTTCGCTGAGAACGAGTTCCATCATTGCGTTGGTTTCGGGTTCACTGGCTGCGGATGGCCCGCGGTAAGAGTCGCTCGTCTTGGCTGTGCTTGAACCGTTACATGCACCCCACAACGCAGGATAGTTGCGGTTGATGTCGACGCCGAAAGTGCGTCCGTCTGATTCCCATGCGTTTTTGCGCCACATTGATTGTCCGTCGTGCACGAGCTGATTTCCATCGGGATTCACCTGCGGAACAACGATAATTCGCGAGGTCGAAAGCCAGCGGGTTACGTCCGGATCTGTGCCATAATTTTTCAGCAGTGTTTCGGCCATGTGCATGACCACCTCGGTTGTCATGACTTCACGCGCGTGATGCATGGCGTTGAAGAGCAACGTCGGCTGATCCTGATTTTCTGGCTGCTCGGAAATGACGAGCGCCTGAATCGGCCGCTTTCTGCGCGTGTAGCCGATTGTTTTGAGCTGCGTGATGGCTGGATAAGTCTGTGACAGCTGGGCGAGTCCGTCGAGCACCTCGGAGGGAGTCAGATAGGGCTCGAGGGATTCACGCTGCAGCTGAGCATTGAGCGGAGAAAATTCAATTTGGAAACCCATTTTCTTGAGCTGCTGCAGTTCCTGATCTGTGACGCCAACTTCAGCCAGCCCTTCAGAAACGGAAACTCCCAGGATGTCGAATTTTGCCAGATCTGCGAGGTCTTCCGTTCGGCGGACCGGGTCCTGGGAAATGCGCACACTGAGAATTTTTCGACCCGCGGAACTCGTCGCAGTTGTGGAAAGTGTCATTGACGGGCAGGCAATGAGACCGGCGATGGCGAGAGTTCTTGTGCATTGGCGCAACAGAGTCTTGTTCGCTTTGGTCATGAAGACCTCCGGAAAGAAAAAAGGATGGCAGAGCTGCCATCCATTGTGCTGAATATTGAGGGTCCGTCAAACGATTGCTGATTAATTCGCCGAGAGTGCAAGACTAAGTGCGGTGTTGACCTGCAACGAGGTCAGACGGAGCATGTACTCTTTGTTTATCTTATCAATCAGGTCACATTTCTGATGATAGCAGGGATTGCTGTCGTTGCCGAAAAAGCTCTCGGAAACAATGAGCGCGGGAATGTTTTTGTTCCAGAATGACGCATGGTCCGAGCGGTTCGTGCACGCAGCAACTTTTTTCATGCCGAGTGAAAGGTTGGTGTTCAGTTCTTCAACCACGCGCGTGAGTGGTTTGCTGTCGGGCCTGTCGCAGTCCATCACATGGTATGCAAAGTCACCATTGCTGTCGTAACCGATCATGTCGGCCTGCAGTACGCCGAGAATTTTTTCCTGAGGTTTGAGCTGATTCGCATATGCTCTCGAGCCGATGAGTCCAAGTTCTTCTTGGTCGAAACCGACGAATCGGATTGACACCGGAAGATTGGGTTTGCTTGCAAGCAATCGAGCCGCTTCCAGGAATGCCGCAGTGCCTGAACCGTCATCATCAGCGCCGCGATTTCTCACCGAATCCATGTGCGCAGATACGATGATGAATCTGCTGCGGTCGGTTCCCCAGAGGGTTCCCTCCACATTGGAACCGGTGTAGCCCGACTGCGTGTAGGGTGCGAGGCGCGTTTCGATGCCGAGGTCCTGCAGTGTCTGCATAACGAATTTTTGCGTCAGGTTGCGGTTTTCAGTGCCGCCGCGCTCGGTGATGCGCACTTCCTTTCCGTCCAATGTAAAGGTTCTGTCACCCGTAAGAACTTCAAGAGTCTGCATGATTCTCTCAAGGTCGGGCTGCAGAGCCTCTGCTTTGGAAATCGCACGCGGTTGCCAAGGAGGAACGGGTTGAGTGGGGGTTGTGCCGCGCTCAAGAGCAACGTTGGTTGTTTCTGATTGGGCGTCTTCCATCGACACTGGCCAGACGAAGTTGCGTGCATCCTTTTGCAGACGGACAGCTTCTTCTGACTTCATGAGATACAAACCGCGATACTTCAAGCCGGCCAACAGCCTGCCTTCGGTGGGTGCATGACCTTCAACAAACGCGAGTGTGTGTCCGACGGGCCATGGAACTTCAATAAGTGTTCCATGACTGCCTTGCGGACGTGACTTGAGGATTTGCAGCTGACGGCCGCTGCCCATCTCGAATTGCGCGATTTTTCCAGACAGCGGGCGCGGCATTTGTTGGTGAGAATGGATGTTAAGCCACACAGTCGCAGGTTTGGTGTTGAAGTGTTCAATCGACAGGGTCGGTCCGTGCCCCATGGCAAAACCAGTTGCAGGGAGAAGCGATGCCGGTAGCAATGCCAAAATTGATCTCAAGAGCGCTGAGTTCGAATTTTTCATCGGTCGGGCCGTCCTTGTCTGGATGAAAGGTGAAGGAATCTTGGAAGAACGGAAGGATAGTATGACTGACTGGCCAACTGAGCAAGCGGCGGCCGTTGAAAAATTAACGCCATCTCAAGAGTACATTTAAGCTATAAATTTCGGCTACCTGCGAGTCTTGGAAAGCAGTCTGCTTTGCCAAGCTCATGACACATCCGATTAATCTAACAGTTGGTAATCTTAACAAGGTAACGCGCTAATTTTTCAGCATTTGGTTTCTGGCTGACGAAACCACGAATACAATGGGCCGCACGGAGCTTGGTGTTTGAATGAGTGACGCGAAAACGGACCTCTATAAAAAATTCAGCGTGGCTGAACCCGAGTCATTCGGCATGAACCTCGACATCGTTATTGCCGATCCTCAGAGCGACGTTCGCCTTATTCTGACGCATCATTTGCAAAAGTTGGGGTTTGCGAAAGTCAGAGTCGTCAAGGACGGCATGGCGGCATTGTCCGAGATCAGGCGTCAACCGGCACAAATTCTTTTACTCAGCCGCGAATTAGAAGGCCCGACGGCACAAGACATCATACAGGAAATTCGAGAAGACGTGTCTCTGCAACGCGATGTCATCATCTTGTGTTCAAATCCAATCAGCCGACAGGAAGTGATGTTTGCCTTGGAGAATGGCTTCGACGACTTTCTCATCAAGCCAATCATACCGAACGAAATCATGCCGAAGCTGAAATCGGCGCACGCAGTTTTTTCCAGTCACAAGAATCCAGAGCGGATTTACGAATACGCGAAATTTGCGTTGCGCATGAACGAACTCGATAGGGCGGAGCAGGTCTATCAGGCTCTTGCTGATCAAACCCATCACGCCGCGCGTCCTTACGTCGGGCTGGCACGTGTTGCTCATATGCGCGGCGATTTGCAGCTGGCGATGACAAATGCCCTGACCGCCGTGCAGAAAAACTCAAAATACACGCATGGACACGCGCTACTGGCGGACCTTTATTTGGAAAAGGGCGATTTGGATGCTGCACATCAATCATACAAGGAAGCAATTGAGCTAAGCCCGCTCAACGTCATTCGCTATGAAAAAGCTGCCGAAGCTCTTCTTGCCGCGGGCAGGGTGGATGACACGATAGGTTTGCTCGACATTGCTACCAGAGCCAATTTTGCGCATCCATTCATCGTTGAAAGACTCGGATACTGTTTTTTTCAGAAAAAAGAGTACCCGAAAGCGGCGAAATATTTGCGGCAGGCTGTGCATGCGGAGCCTGACAATCTTAGTTTTTTAAACTCGCTGGCAATCTGCTATCGCGATGCGCAAATGTATGATGAGGCTCTGGATACCTACAATCTCATCATCAAAAAGGACAACGACAACCATCTTGTCATGTTCAACAAATCTCTGCTTCTTAATTTGATGGGACGCAAGGAAGAGGCGATCAAGCTTCTCAAGAAAATTGCCTCAAAGCATCCCGATTTTCAGAAGGCCAAAGACAAGATCGCCGAGTTCGGCGGAGCAGCCGACTGAATTCAGCTGAGACCCCTTTTCAGCTCAGTCATGATACCTGCAACTGATTCAACTGAATCGATGCCGCGGACGCTCTTCCCTGCTTGCCAAAAGTCTTTGTAGTTGAACCCTTTTTGAGAAGCCTCTTTGAGTTTCCAGGTGATTGGGTTGTGTAGTAAAGGCGCATCCAGTGTTTGAAGCGGGGATGTCTCAGCAGATATTTTGCAAGCGGGTTTGCTTTGAGACCCATACGTCGCACAGACTCGGTCAGAATGACTGCCACCGGCACTCCGCTGATTTTTTCTGTTAGTACGATGTCTTCCTCTTCTGCCATGACAATTGCTTTTTTGTAATCGCTGTGTGCGTTGCACTCGCTCGATGCGATGAAGCGTGTGCCCATCTGCACACCCTGATAACCGATGGATAGCGCGTGGCGAAGATCATCTGAGGTAGACAGTCCACCGGCCGCGATCAGTGGCACCTGCAGGGACTTCATTTCCTCGAAGAGCTTTTCGAGAGTTTCACCTCCGGCATGTCCTCCAGCACGATTGTTGACGCAGATGATGCCGTCGACTCCGCCCTCGAGCGCTTTCAATGCCCATTTCCTGCTTACGACATCATGATAGACGTATCCGCCCGCCGCGTGCACTTTGTTTACAACCCACTGCGGATTACCAAGCGACGTGACAAAGAATCTGACACCCATCTCGAGCGCGATATCGAGATATTTTTCCATGCGCTCTTGGTACATCTTCGATGATTTTTCAGTGATGATGTTGAGACCAACCGGCTTGCTCGTGAGGCTCTGAATGTACTTCAGTCCGGCGCGGAATTCGTGCTTATGAACATACACCAGCGAGAGCGGCTGGATGATGCCTATGCCGCCCGCCTCCGAAACCGCGGCAACAAGTTCGGGGTTGCTGCATGGGTACATCGCGCCGCAGATGATGGGCAATTCACTTCCGGTGTGCTTGAGAAAAAGTGATTGAGTCATTTGTTATCCCGTCCTTCCCTGGCCGGACTGACCAACCATGTCGTGCGCGCGGTGGCCACGGAAATACCTGATGCATCACTTATTTCGCTGTCGACGCAGATCGTCGTGGCAGCTTCGAGATGTTCTACTGTATTGGTCATCCGCGCACGAGATGTGAGTGTTCCGCGTGCTTTTTTGTGGTATTCGATCTCAAGTTTGACGAGAATGGCACGCGCATCGTCGGGGATTGCTGTGTGCAAACTCAATCCTGCCGGAAATTCGGCGAGGTTGGCCAGAGCCAGCGCGTGAATGGAGTTCAGATGATTCCGCACACTGCGGTGATCGGCCATTTCAACTGCCGCTGAACCGCGCTCGAGCTCAATCACAAGCGGACGCACGCTGCCGGTGTAGGGAATCATGCTCCCAACCAGCTTGCTGAACGCGACCCGCCCGCCCGGCACCTGGTTGAAGTTTTTCCAGACGGTGAGAATCTGCTGGGGCCGCAGTATCTTCTTTTGCATTTTGCCGAGCATTTCAGCTGTCCAGCGCATTGGATTCTCCCGATTGTGGTCTTTTGCGGAGTTCTACTCTATTATTAGGCACATTTTTGCATTGAAAAATAGAACTCAGGAAAGTTTCCCATGGAACAACAACTTAAAAAAGTGCTCAGTCAGCTTTCAATCGCTGACGGTGAATGGGTTGGTCTCCGGTATCATAGTGAGAACTCAAACCGCTATGAAGTTCGCAACGGCCATCCGGAAGAGAATAGCAATTCAGTTTCGTCAGGGGTCATGATCGAGTGGCTTGTTGACGGTCAGTTTGGTTATGCAGCAACGCCAAGGCTGGACGAAAAGAGTCTGCTTCAGGCCGCTGCGCAGGCGCGGATTTACGCTGCGACGGCCGCTCGGCGCGCACTGTTCAGGTTTGACAAAACATGTCGGCCTCCTTCACGCGGTTCATATTCAACCCGTGTACGGGCTGCTTTTTCAGAGCTTCCTGTGGGGGAGCGCCTGCAGCTTCTCACGCACCTCACAGAGCGCATGAAGAAGGTTCCGGCTGTAACGACCAGTCGCGCATCTCTTCATCATGTCAGCACCGAGACGGTCTATGTTTCGAGCAATGGTGCTTGTTTCGAACAGGATTTGTCGCTTGTCAGCGTTTCTATGGAAGCTGTGGGTGAACACGGTGGAATTGTGCAGAAGCGTTCAAATCACGGCTTGAGCGCATACTCTTATCAGGGCGGGATGGAGCACGTTTTTCTCGAGGACTTGCGGCTACAGGCAGATAAAGTGGTGGAGCAGCTGCAGGAGTTGCTGATTGCGGAAGACTGCCCGAATGAGACGACCACTCTGGTTTTGGCGCCCGACCAGATGATGCTGCAGATCCATGAAAGTATCGGTCATCCGCTGGAACTCGACCGCATTCTCGGAGACGAGCGCAACTATGCCGGTTCCAGTTTCGTGAGGATCGAGGACTTTGGCAAACTGCAATATGGCTCTGAATTATTGAATGTGACCTTTGACCCGACCGTTGCCCATGAGTTTGCATCTTATGCATTCGACGATGCCGGTGTGCCTGCCAAACGTGAATATCTTATTGAAAAAGGTGTTCTGAAACGCGGCTTGGGCAGCCTCGAGAGCCAGATCCGCTCGAAGGTTGCAGGTGTCGCCAATCAGCGAGCGAGTTCATGGAATCGCCCGCCCATCGATCGCATGGCAAATATTAACGTCGAGCACGGAACAACATCGTTTGCCGACATGATTGCAGGCATAGAGCGGGGAGTTTACATGGAGTCCAACCGTTCATGGTCTATTGACGACTATCGCAACAAATTTCAATTTGGCTGTGAATATGCACGAGCAATTGAAAACGGGAAACTCGGACGCGTTCTGAAAAATCCGAACTATCGCGGCATCACAAGCGACTTCTGGAAGAAGCTGGTTTCTGTTGGAGATCCTTCGAGTGTTGGTGTGTTTGGAACTCCCTATTGTGGCAAGGGAGAACCCAATCAGAGTATCAGAGTTGGACACGCATCTCCGGTTTGCGCTTTTTCGGGTGTCGAAGTCTTTGGGGGCGTGGTATGAACATTTCACAGTCGATGGTTTTCGAAGAAAATCTTCAGGCGCTGTTTCATTCCCTGAGCGAAAAAATGTTCAGCCGGTTAAAAAATGGCGAACATCTCCGCCTGTCTCTTTACGCCGAACAAACCCAATTCACACGCATGAGCGGCGGGCGGGTCCGGCAGAATGGTCTCGTCGAAGACATGGGCCTGTCCGTCCAATTCATCAGTCCCAAGCAGTCAGTTGCGGATCTTTCGGTCTCGTTTGCTGTGTCGCACGATGAATTGCCGGCATTTGCGGAACGATTGCTGGGCAAGGTGCGCGAGCAGGCAGAAGCGGCGCCGCAGGATCCTTTTGTCAGTTTGCCCGACGTCGCACATAAGAGTGAAGTCCGGCACAAAGGGCAGCTGTTGTCAGCCGATCAGGCGGTTGATGCTCTCTCGGGCGGTTTGTCTGCCGAGGATGATTTGGTTGGGATTTATGCGGGCGGACGTAATGTTGTTGCGTATGCGGATTCAGCGGGTAGCAATCATTGGTTTTCAAGCGAATCTTTCTTCGTGGATTATTCTCTCTGGTTGAAGAGCGGACGTGCTGTCAAATCTGGTTATGCCGGACGCGACTGGAATCAGGCTTCTTTTCTCAAGACAGTCGACACCGCGAGAGAAAATCTGCGCGTTCTTTCGCGACCTGTAAAGATATTGAACCCAGGGCATTATCGGGTCTTTTTAGCGCCGTCTGCTGCCTCTGATTTGGTGCACCTGTTATCTTGGGGAGCGCTTTCTGAAGGGGCTTTGCAGCGTAACGACAGTCCTCTTTGCGCGCTGCGCCGCGGTGAGAAACAATTTTCTCCACTTTTTTCGTTGCGCGAAAATTATCAGCTCGGACTGGCTCCGCGTTTTTCATCGGACGGTGAATTCTCGCCCGAGGTAGTTCCCCTTTTTGAAAAAGGGCGCTTCGTTCAGGCTTTGTGCAGCGCTCGGACGGCAAAGGAGTATGGGCTGCAGGGCAACGGGTCGGCGTTGGAAGGGTTGCGAAGTCCCGACCTGAGTGTCGGAGAGTTGGCGATGTCTGATTGCCTGAAGGAATTGGGAACCGGATTGTATCTGTCGGACCTGCATTATCTCAATTGGAGCGATATGATGGGCGGGCGTATCACGGGGATGACCCGCTATGGTTGTGTCTGGGTTGAAAATGGCGTTCCGCAGGGGCCGATTCAGGACATGCGCTTTGACGAAACAATTTTCCGCTGTTTTGGAAGCGAGCTTTTGTCTGTCACGCGGGAGGCTCAATTGATTCCCGATACATCGACCTACGGAAGCCGATCGATGGGCGGTGCGCGTATTCCTGGAATGTTGCTGGGTGACTTTAAGTTTACTCTTTGAAAAGCGGGGGCCTTCTGCTTCATATTCGCAACATCATAGCGTTTCATATGGTATTTCTGTCATCGCTGGCTTGTAATCTTAAAAAGACTGAAGACAGTGAAGTTGAAATGGCGCGTGGAAAAATCGCCCGTGGCTCCGAGTCTTTTTTGGCTCCATTCATTTCTCTCAAGACGGAGTTGGGGCAGGATCTAGCTTCCTCCTGCAGTGGTGTTTTGCTCGGCCCCAGGCATGCCCTCACAGCTGCTCATTGTCTTGATAAAATTCTCGCAATTCGAGTGACCGGCTACGATCAGCAACTCGGAAAAACCATCGTCGCAGCCGGTGCATGGCAAATGCATCCGGAATGGGCCAAGTCCAAAGTGAAATCTGGTCCCGAACGTCACAAACATGATTTGGGTATCGTCGTTCTGGCGAACGAGTTGGCCGGTCCGTATGCAAAAATCGATGCATCCGCGCGCTCAAACATCAAGGATGCTGTTTATGTGGGAATTGGGCGAAGTGAGGGAAACGCGAGTGATCAAAAGGTTCGATATGCAACAGAGATTGATACATTTCGTCTGAAGTATAAGCCGGACGGCGGAACTTGGATTTCACGCGGCGCTGCGATTCTTTGTTCGGGTGATTCGGGTGGACCATTGTTTGCCGGCGATGGCGGACTGCTTGGAATTGCTGCAGCGGTTGCTTTTGATGAGAAACAAAAACCGGATTGTGGCGGTGGCAAGCGGGTTTATCACGCAGACGTGCGCGAAAGTATCGTCTGGATTGTGTGTAGTTTCGCAAAATCAGGTCATCCACTTCCCGACTATCCCATTCCCTCGCCGGAGTCTTGCCGTTAGGTTTCTTTTACAAATCTCGATTGGCTCACATAAATTACGCTTTATAGAGTCGATTTTTCCTCCTAGGTTTCAAAAAAACACAAAAACTCGGTAAATTTGGGATTTTATACATCCCAAAGGAACGTTTGGGGAATTTTTTCAAAAAACTAAAAAGCACTTTTCCAAGTTAAAGTTGTCCAAGCGTTTTCCGAACAGAACTATGGGAGAAAACACCAAGGTTTGGGAGGGAAATCTCATGAAGTTTTACGACATTAAATCCTACGTCGCTGTTTTGGCCTGTCTTGCTGCTGTTGGATGTTCAGATGGAAGTCAGTTTGTTCAAATCAGCAAGGTTCCGACAGGACAACGTGCCAGAGTTGGCGAATCAGACATTCCGTCGGACAGAAAATCGACTGTCAGCGGTGCCATTTCTGATTCTCTCGACGAGGGAGTGGCTAGCGATAGTTCGCAGAACTCGGTCATTGTCGCGGATGGGGGTGTTGGGTCGTTACCGGGTTCGTCAAACTCGTCTGCTGGTGCAGAGAAGGTAGCCAGCAGTGGTAGCGGTGCTGCATCAGGTTCCACAGGCAGCGGCAGCGGTGCTGCATCAGGTTCCACAGGCAGTGGCAGCGGTGCTGCATCCGAAGTGACTGGTTCTGTTGGGCACGACTGTGACGACGATGAACATGATGATTGCGACGAGAAAAACAGTTCTCGCGAAGAGATGAGAACAGGCGAACGCCAATCTGGCGACGATCGGGACGGAGGCTGTGACCGCAACGGGTAAGTCATGTGGGAGTAACTGCAACGTCAGTTTCTGAGGGTTGGAATTTAGCAAGCGGGTCGAACGACTCGCTTGCGGTTTTTTTAGGTGAGTCCTAAAATTTTCAAATTCGATTGGAGAGAATTTGCAGTGAAAATTCCTGCTGGATCGGTCATGCGTTTTTTTGAAATGGTTTCTGCGGCGGCATTGGCAAATCCGTTTGGGGAAGAACGCGACGGGCTTGATCAGGCAATTGTAAAAGAATGGCTGGATAAGGTTCCGGGAAAGAGCAAAGATGCAGAAAAGATTGCGGAGCTGACTGGCTCACTGCTTGAAGATTTTTCTCCCGCAACAGGATCAGCGCGCCCTGAATCCGGCAAGAATAAGCTCCTTCTTGGAGATGCAGCACTCTTCTTTTTGTTTCACAAATACATGGATGCATTCGATGAATACATCCAGCTGCAAAACTCGACCATCGGCAATATATTGGAATTGCCGTTTGCGGAGAAAATTGAGAGCGATCTCCGACGCTACGGATTTAGAGATTCTGCGGATCATTACATTGCTGTTTTTTTTCAGATGCGACGGGCATTTTTCTTTATCAATAGATTTGTGGGTGGCAATTCTGCGCCTGTGCGGAAACTGCGTGAGCAGCTGTGGCGAACGATTTTCAGTTCTGATTTGCGAAGATACATTGATGTTCTCTTTGATAAAATGGAATCATTCACGGTACTGTTGTTGGGCGAAACGGGCGTGGGTAAGGGACAGGCAGCTGCTGCGCTGGGTCGCAGTGCTTACATTCCCTTTGATCGTAAAAACAGAAAATTCGTTGTCAGCTTTTTGGATGTTTTTATATCCGCAAATATCTCCGAATATCCGGAGACACTTGTGGAGAGCGAATTGTTTGGACATAAAAAGGGTGCGTTTACCGGCGCACTCGACAATCATGCGGGTTTGTTTGGTCAAACACATCACAACGGCGTCTTGTTTCTCGATGAGATTGGCGAGCTCATGCAGCCGTTGCAGGTGAAAATCCTCCGCGTTCTGCAGGAGAGAAATTATTCTCCGGTCGGAAGCCACGACAAAAAGCGGTTCAATGGTCGTTTGATTGCAGCCACCAATGCGAATTTGATTGAAAAGGTATCGTACGGTGAGTTTCGTGCTGATTTATACCATCGGTTGGCATCCGATGTAATTACGATTCCTCCTCTGCGCGAGAGATTTTCTGCCGACAAAAAGGAATTTAATGAAATTCTCGCCGGCATTATGATGCGGTTGTTGGGAACGGTGGAAGGTCAGGCGGATGTCTCTTTGGTGCTTGGCAAATTGGTACCAAAAAATTATCCATGGCCGGGAAATTTGCGTGAATTTGAGCAGGTTGTGCGCCGTGTCATTCTGCATGGTGAAAATCTTGAAGGTTTGAATTTGCATTCCCACGGGAGTGAGAGCCGGGGTTTGGATGTGGGACGTTCATTGGATTGGCAGAGTCTGCGCTGGACTGCGGAAGAAGTCATGGTTCGATATGCTAAGAGTGCTTACGAGTCACTTGGTTCATATGAAAAAGTTGCGCAGAAATTGGATGTTGATTGGAGAACTGCTAAGCGTTGGATTGGTGGCGACGTGCAAGGTCAACCTAAGGGTAGTTCAGGTCTAGAGTGAACTGCAAAAAATGTATTTCGAAATTCAAAAAATGCAGTTTTTTATTTTTGTAAATTTTTTAAATACCTAATAATATTAAAATAAATATTTGGCACTCTTGATGCTCTGATGCCCGCAGAAGTCCTGAGGAGGGTGTCACATGAAGCGTTCATTCATATTTGTTATTTCAGCGTTGAGTGTTCTCTCGTTTGATGATTCGGCTGAGGCCTCTGCAATTCGCAGCGAATCAATTGGTTCCCAGCGGCGCCATGTGGCGAATCTTCGAAAGCCCGTGAGGCTTGCACATATCAGCGAGGAAAATGAAGAAACACCTGAAGTTCAGCGCCC
>JBEDKY010000051.1:0-11421 GCA_041171905.1 Pseudomonadota bacterium | reverse complement strand
CGATCATGGAGTGCACAACGTCCAAAAGTTTGGGAACCTTTTGAACTTCATCAATGACAATCCAAGGCTTTTTGTCTTTCTTCCAGAGCTCTCGGAGCCGCGATGGCTGAAGAATGAGCTGAGCTTCGAGTTCGGGATCGAGCAAGTCGATCCACAGGCAGTCTTCTGGGCTAAACAGGCCTCTTAGTAGAGTTGATTTGCCCGTACCGCGCGCGCCAAAGAGAAAAAAACTGTTTGTTTTCGATAATTTGGAGAGTCTCTGGAACATGAGTCGGATTTTACCTCAATTTACGACACTCAATCCAGATTCTGCTCGGTAGCTCGACAAGTCAAGTTTCGAGATTTGCCCACTCAGCCGGCTGCTTAGGCAGTAGGGGAAAATATCCACTCAGCAGATGCGCTCAATGAGCGCTTGCCCGGCGATCTGGGTACTACGAGTGGTTTGTAGTGTACTACAATTTACTCCTGAGTAGTTTGTAGTACACTACAAAATGCAGTTTGCTTTGTTCGCCGGCTTGGGGGTGGTTTCTTGTCTGCAAATGTCATTAGAAACAGGTATTTGAGTGAGACGGTCACCGAATTTCTTGAAAAGAAGATGGTCTTTATCGGTGGACCCCGCCAAGTGGGTAAGACAACCCTCTGTCTGAGCTTCTTGAAGCCGCCCAAGGCCACCAACCCGAACTATCTCAACTGGGATGATTTGGGTGACAGGAAAAATCTGCGTGAGGGTTTACTCCCGACTGGTCCATTGGTTGTTTTGGATGAAATTCACAAGTTCAAGAATTGGCGAAGCCTTGTTAAAGGCTTTTACGACAAGAAGAAAGATGTGCAGAAGTTTCTTGTGACTGGATCTGCTCGTCTTGACTACTATCGTCGAGGTGGCGATTCGTTGTTGGGTCGTTATCGCTATCTCCGCTTGCATCCCCTGTCAGTCACCGAGTTAGGCGTCACATCCAGTGACGATCTCAGGAGCTTGATTCGCTTTGGCGGATTTCCAGATCCTTTCTTTGCTGCGAGTGACAGAGAGTGGAGGCTCTGGTCCAGAGAACGGCTTTACCGCATCATCCGCGACGATGTTCGGGATCTGGAGTTGGTGCGTGATATTTCCGGTATCGAGATGCTCGCAGATTCGCTCAGTCATCGTGTTGGTTCACCGTTGTCCGTGAACAACTTGGCGCAAGACCTTCAGGTGAACTTCCGGACAGCCGAATCGTGGGTGTCTATTCTCGAGCGAATTTATTTCTGTTTTCGAATTGCTCCGTTTGGCGCTCCAAAAATCAAGGCCGTGAAAAAAGAGCAGAAGCTGTATTTATGGGATTGGAGCACCGTGAATGGCGACGGCTACAGATTTGAAAACTTGGTTGCAAGTCACCTTTTGAAATTTTGCCATTTCCGCGAAGATGCATTTGGTGAAAAGATTGAGCTTCGTTTTCTTCGTGATTTTGAAAAACGCGAAATTGACTTCGTCGTTTTGCGTGACAAAAAACCGATTTTTGCGGTGGAATGTAAGACCGGAGAAAAGCAACTTTCCCCTGCGATTCGATATTTCAAAGAGCGCGCCAACATACCATTGTTCTATCAGGTACATTTAGGGCAGAGATCGAGTGAGCCCGAGGCTGGAATTCGAATTTTGCCTTTCATCGAGTTTTGTCGGGAAGCAAATCTCGTTTGACAGTTGAGACATCGAATTCGAAATTTAAAGTTTCAAATCGATTGCATTCACAGACTGTGCTGTGCAGGCGTTGCTCTGAGTCGACTACTAAGTCACTTTGAATTTATTCTTGCTCCACATCTCTTCGAGGAACTCTTGCCAAGGGATCACTTCGATCCCAGATTGAATCTCTCTTTGTTCGGCCAGCGAGACCACAATCCGCCGTTTAATGTTGGGCTCTTCGCCAATCGCCTTGAGTCCTTTGAAATCAGAGGCGTCCAATCGAACTTTTCCCTTGGCCTCAATTGCGATTTCATCATTCACAATAAAATCGACTTCAAAATCTGATGTCGAACGCCAGTAATGTAGATCCCTGAGTCTCGAATAACTTTGAGCTGCTTTGAGCTCCAAAAAAATAAAGTGTTCAAAAGCGTCACCGAAAGCTTTATTTCGCAAAGTGATATGTGGAGCCTTTGCGAGGTGCCGAGCAACTCCTAAATCGAACAAATAGTACTTTGCTGTTTGAATCGCTTTTCGCTTTATCGATTTCTTCCATGCTGGTAACTCGTGTGCAATCAATGTGTCCTTTAGGACATCGAACCAATCGACCACGGTGGAACGCTTGACCTGTGAATCCAATGCGAGCGTTGTAAAGTTTATCATCGTTCCGTTGCACTGAGCAGCGATCTCGAGGAAGCGAGAAAAGGCCGGTAAATTGCGTGTGAGGCCTTCACTCATGATTTCTTCCTTGAGGAAGGTTCCTGCATAGTCGGCCAGCTCTGCATCGAAATCGTCAGACAGATAAATCGATGGAATGAGTCCCCGGTTCAGTGCCTTGACGAGATCAAAGTCACTCCCGAGTTCGTGGGAGACGAACGGGTGCAGGTAGGTCATACGTGCGCGTCCCGCCAATAGATTCACGCCTTGACGCTTTAAAGATCGAGCAGAGGAGCCTGTCAGAACAAAATTGATTTTGTCCTCTTCAATCATCAAATGAACTTCATTTAATTGGAGCGGAAGTTTTTGAATCTCGTCGATGACCACGATCTCTGGCTTTGGCTTCATTGCACGAATTTGGCGGCGGATGAGGGTTGGATCGGCGCTCACGTTCAGAAAAATGCCAAGGTCCAAGAGATTCCATGTGGGGACCTGGTTGAGCTGGGTTCGCAGAAGCGTCGACTTACCGGTCTGGCGAGGTCCGAGCAAGAAACATGATTTTGTTCCTGTGATTGCAGATACTTGCTGGATTCTTTGATATTGCATCGCTGCCTCCGCCAAATATCATGATAAATAACGGAAGAGGCGATTGCGATAGGATCGTTGGGAGCGAGTCATCCAGGAAGGCGACCAGAGGAGCTTCTGCGGCAGGAGCTGATGCCAAGGTCGAGTCCGAACGGCTCGCGAAGGTTGCTCTCGAAAGGCAAGCTGTCCACGCACCGGCAACCACCGGTCAAACAGCAGAAGCCATCGCGTTGGCCTAAAACCTCGAGCCCATCACATTTTTGCACGAGGGCCTGCACATCTGCAACGGTCATCTGCGCCAAGGCAGACCACGCTTGTGCGTTCAGCAAGAAAACCAGTGTGCGGTTGAGGGGTGTTCTCAGCGAGTCGCGGCAGTCGGGAATTTTTGCAACAGACTGATCCCCATGCAGGCGCTCTTGCAGCGTGTCCGATTTCACGGGGCCATCGAACGCAGCCAACTGCCGCAGTGGTATGGACGCGCCGCGCTTGAAGGGGAAATCAGAAAGTCAGAAAATAGAATCAAAATTAAAGTTGATGGTACTCAATCGGAGTCTGTTGATGCAAATTCCCGAGCCATGAACTCTTTCCAATGAACGCATTCGATTCCTGCTTCTCGACGTGAAAGGGAGTCATTCGACAACAGAACAAATCTCGTATCTTCTGGGAAGTCTTTTTTTGCTAGAGCGAGATTCTTCAAATGTGAACTTGAAACAGATTCAGCCGATTTTATCTCACACACCGTGAGTGGTTTTTTGGGTGTCTCAAGAATGAGATCGATCTCAAAACCGTCTTGAGAATTGAGTGTGAACAGTCTTTGGCCATGGCCAGCATAGGAAACAAGCCGATGCATTTCGCAGACGACAAAATGCTCAAAGCACTCCCCGAAATATGACGTTCCTGGAGCAACATCGCTATAGACAGTTCCGGCCAGCGCTCGTGCAACTCCGCCATCAAAAAAATAGAATTTTGGAACTGTCATAACCCTCTTGCGGGCCGATCGACTGTATTGCTCGAGAAAGAATCCCAGATGAGTGTCTTCCAAGATACCAAAGTACGACTGAACTGTTTTAGCATCTATACCCACATCTCTGGCCAGCCTTGATGCATTGACGAGTTTCGCGTTGGATTGAGCCGCAACCTCAAGAAAAACGCGAAAGGAGTCGATCTTTCTCACAAGTTGCTCTGCAGCAATTTCCTCTCGGAGGTAAGTTTGCGCGTATGCCAAAAGAAAATCGCGCTTATCGGTTGCGGAAGAAATTGAGAAAAGTTCCGGGAGTGTTCCCCATTGAATAGCTTCTTGGAGATTAAATTGTGTGGCGAGTTCCAGATGCGTGAGTGGAAAAATTTCCTTGACCAATGCTCGGCCTGCAAGAAGATTCGCGCCTCCGCGCTTTAATTTGCGGGCACTTGAGCCCGTTAAAATAAACTGCCTTTTTTGTTTCGATAAGATGCTATGCACCACATCAAGAATTTTCGGAATTTTTTGAACTTCGTCGATAATGATTGTTTTTTCCGGGTTCTGATCTGCAACTCCGAGAAGGAGTTCTGGTTTACGAGAAAATTTAGCCTCCACGCTCGGCATCAGAAGGTCGACTGTGACTGAGTTTGTGTTTGAAAATCGTTGGCGAAGGAGCGTGCTTTTGCCTGTTCCTCGTGGCCCGAGCAGAAAAAAACTTCGCGATGTTGATGTGTTAAGTATTCTCGGGAACATACTCCGTAATCCCTCCGGTATTTAGGAGTATAGTCTAGTATTCGAATGTTGTCACGCTCAGGCCAAGTCGATTGCTGAAAGCAAAGCCAAGGTTGAGTCCGCACGACTCGCGTGGGTTGCTCTCGAAAAACAAGCCGTCCGCGCACTGGCAACCACCGATCAGACACCCGAGGAGATCGCGAATCTCCTCAATCTTACTCTAGAACGTGTGGAAGATATTCTTTACTCCGTGAAATTGGGACCTCCGTTGAATTTAGTCACATCGAGTTCACGGGTTGAGGTTAGGAGAATTCGACCATTGAATCCTCGCTCACGAAAAACCTTCGCAAACTTCGGCTCATCGTTGTGATAAAGGCAAATAATCCGAGCAAAAAATCCACACGCCACATGGAGAGACGCTGTTGCAGCTTACAAAGCCTTTGAACCGTCCAGAAACGGAATGAAGAATTTTGATGTTGCTTTTAGCCGACTGCAAGAAGGTAAATAGATTCGCGTTGTGTCTGACTGCAATTATGGCAACCTCTTCATCAACAGTCAGCCCAGCACTCGCTTTCGAATCATTTGGTATTCTGACTGAAGAGGAGAGCAAGGAAGAATACCTGCTCGATCCGAGAAAACCGAAAGATGGACCAAATAATATTTGGGGCCACTGGATGTGCTTTGCAAATAAAGGTGTTCGCTATCGGTGTCGAAGATTCCCAAACGGAACGTATCGGCAGAATATCAAGACGGGTATTGAATTGACTGGCTTTGAAAAACCCCTGCGTTTTGAATTGGGAGTTGCTCATACACGAAAAGACTGCATCAGTTATCTTATGGAAATCAAGCCATACATAGTTCCTTTTAAAAACTTTTGCGTCTTCGCGGACCGCCTTTCGAGTTATGAGCCTGAGCAGGTTTACGAGCTGTCGAGAATAAAATCAAAAAGGGGGCTTTGGACGTTTCCTGCTACTGAACCCTAAAATTTGCTTTGAGTTATCCTGCTGATTTCCGAACTGTGACTTCAAAATGTCCCTTAGCTTCAGCAAGAACGTGTTCCAATATTTTTTCAAGAATCACTTCTTCACTGTATGAGAGAACTTTGGAGAGCGCGCGCGCATGCCGTGGTGGTAAATTTTTATCTCCACGTTCCACCGCGCTTAAAAAAGCAACTGAAACGCCAAGCGAGTTGGCAACGTCGCTTTGTGTTTTGTTTGAAAGATGTCGCAGTGTTCGTACCAGTGAGCCAAGCGTCAACGGAGGTTTTCCGGCAAGTTTTAAAGCATCGTCCGCGGAAATTATGGCGTCGTCGTTCAATTGATTGAGGGCGATGTTTTTACGGCGCTTCGCTTTCAGATTCTTCGATGGCGAATGTTTCTTAGTATTCATGATTTTGAATCTCCATGACTTCAACGGTGACCGTTCCAGTTTCTCTATCGATTACATATTCGGCTCTCCAAGAGTAATCCAAGTACACAGAACGACGTCCTGCTTTCGCACCCTTGAGGGGATGATCGTGCCAAATAGGGTTTGCACGAGCCGCCGAAATTCCTGCCAGTTGAACCTCGTCTTTCCAAGCTGAGAAGGCTGATTGAGCTCGGTTGGAGGCTTGCCTGAGAGCCTTCGCTGCCCGACCACGCATAAGGACGATCGTCATAAGCTGATCCTAAAATTATACCAAAAGGTTTATAAAATCAACCAAAAAGTTCATTGCTTATTGAACCTCAACAACGTCAATTTAGATTTCGGAAAACAATGTTCATCAGACGGTGTTCAATTTGATGAGTCTCCGAACTTTTTTCCTGCGTTCAAGATTTCGTTTTTTTTGGAACATTTTTTTAGGAAATGTCGGAAAATTTCGAGTCAAGCAGCGCGTCTATTGCCCCTCATGCAAAGTACTGGAATAAAGTTTCTGCCCGTCACGTTGATCGAAAATCGACACGTGCAAAGAAAAAGTCAGCCAACGTATTTGTCTCAATAAGATTCCGATAAATTCCGACGTTCATATCAGCTCATGGATGGAGGCGAATATCTTGACAAGGATTGCTTTCGCATCGACGTTCTGGAGTTGCCCAAGCTGCGTGAGCGGCTGGAGGAAGTTCCAGAAAGGCAGAGAATCTGGATCCGGTTTTTTCTGGCTCGGACGTGCGCCGAAGTGAAACAACTGTGCGCAGAAGACTCGATCATCCAACGTGCGTGTGAGGTGCTCGAAATGGTTTCAAAAGAAGACGAAATGCAAAATCTTGCTCGGATGATTTGGCAGGGCGAGTTCGCCAAGCGCCATGAAGAGCTTCTGCGTCTGGAGCGTGATCGCGCTCAGGCCAAGTTGATTGCTGAAGGCAAAGCCAAGATTGAGGAGGTCAAAGCAAGGGTTGCGAAAGTCAAAACAAAGGTTTCGGAAATCAAAGCAAGGGTTGCTGAAGCCAAAGCAAAGGTCGAGTCCGAACGGCTCGCTCGTGTTGCACTCGAAAAGCAGTCTGTCCGCGCACTGGCAAGCACCGGTCAAACACCCGAAGCCATCGCCGCTCTTCTCAACCTGCCGCTCGAGAGAGTGTCCGAAATTCTTCACACGTGCCGGTGAACACACGGCTTTTGTGGAGTTCAAAGATAGAGATAGTTCTTCGTCCTCTGAGGATTGCCCGCGGTCGTATACCTTCATCTGCGCCTGAGTCTTCGGTGGACTCTGTTTTCCAGCTCCCGCTACACATTTCGGTGTTGTTGTTATAAAATACGCTCCGAGCCTTCCAAATGGGGAATATATGCGGGCGGAAATAGACAAAGAAGTTAAACGGTGTGCAGAGGAGATTCGTAAGGTCTCGCCTTCCTGCCGAATCATCGTCTTTGGTTCGTCAATTGATGAAAAGGTTCGAAACCCGCGTGACATTGATTTACTGGTCGTGATTCCAAACTCTGAGCCGTTTAAGATGACTCGACGTAAGATTTTATCCATTCCGCGCAGTAGCTGGCCCTTGGACATTATTGTCGTTCCTGCCGAGTTTCTTGAGGGGAAAATTCAACAAGGTGGAAATTTTTATGCCTTTGTCTGTCAAGAGGGAGTAGAACTTGGTCAAGACTCGAAGATATCTGCCTGAATACGCATTTGAACTTCTTCGTCTCGCAGATGCCGACTTGGCCTCAGGTCATGCGCTTGTTTCTGCCAAAGTTCGGTTGGAGAATGCATGCTTTCATTATCAACAGGCTGTTGAGAAATCATTGAAGTCCGTGTTGGTTCACAGACAAGTTGCATTTCCATCAACTCATGATCTGAACGTTTTACTTGCATTGTTGCCCACGGATGTTTCCGAATGTCCTCATGCCCATGAAGTTCCTGAGCTGAACATTTACGGCGCTCAGCGGCGTTATGAGGAGGGTCCCACGCCTGCAACCCGTGAGGATGTCAACGAGGCCGCATCGATGGCAACAGATATTCTGAGTTGGGCGAAGGATATTTGTTCTCGATAAAGACCTAAGATCAGCCTCAATGGACGCTCGCATCTCAATAAGTTTACCCCATCGCGCTGATCGAAAATCGACAGATCCAGAAAATTTTTCAGCCAATCAAAATGGTCGTTCGATGTGTTGCGACCATGCAGATTTGATTCTATCTTTTGATCATCATGAACGTTCAGTCCCATCACATTATACTCAATAAGCATACTGTCGATTGACAGACAGCCGTTCAGTTGCTGATCTTTGAACTCATTTTTCGGATAATTCTTGTGTCAAAGAAGAAATCGCCGAGATAACTGAACGCCAGTTTGGAGAACTCAAGGGCAGCCTGTGTCGTTCCAATATTGTCTTCAACCGAGGATCAGATTTTGATGCGATCAATCTGGGTTAGACGCAGTATTGGAATGAGGTTCTTAAGCCGGATGAACCGTTGGATTCAAACATCGTCAAGTGAACTGAAACGAGCATACATCTCCGCGCAGCCGGATGATTTGTGGGATCCATCTGTAAACATTTCAATTGGTATCAGATGGTTGTTCAGAAAAAGGCAAATAATCCGAGCAAAAAATCCAAACGCCGCATGGAGAGACGCTGTTGCAGCTTACAAAGCCTACAATTTAACCAGTCCTAAAATGAGGCAATTCGATGAGGCGCTTCAGAAACTACAAGAGTGTAAATAAATTCGATCCAAGGCTCCTTTTTATATTTGTATTCTTTTCCCTATTATCCATCCCAGCAATCGCATTTGAAACGTTTGGGATTTTGACTGAAGAGGAGAGCAAGGAAGAATACCTGCTCGATAATCGTTTACCGAGAGATGCCCCACACCAGATTTGGCGTCATTGGATGTGCTTTGAAAATAAGGGTGTTCGTTATCGCTGTCGAAAAATACCCAACGGAAAGCGGAAACAAAATCTCATCACAGGATTTGAATTGACGAGCAAGGAAAAGCCTCTGCGGTTTGAATTGTCAGTTGTTCACACAAAGGACGACTGCATCGGATATCTTGCCGAAATTAAGTCATATATTCGTCCCTTTAAGAACTTCTGTGCTTTTGCGATGCTCTTCTCGAGCGATAAAAAAATGGACTTTTACGAGTTGTCAAAAGTTAAATCTCAAAAGGGAAATTGGATTTTTCCCGAGATTGAGCCCTAGAAATAGCAGATACTGTTGATAGAATGTGTTTATTTTTCATCAATTTCCTGCATGTCAACTTGATTCGATGGATGGCTGATCCTAAATCGTTTTGACTGATATTATTCGGTCACTTCTCACCAACATTTTTTTGTTACTTTCATCCTGTCATTACGCATCTCCCAGCGAGGAGCACCGCATGACAGAAAAAGACACTCCACCCAACTTCCAAGAGGAATTTTCCAGCTTCAAAAATGATCTGTATTTTCCTGATGCAGCCATCCTGCGCCCGACGTGGGATCGAGCGTTTAAAGCTATTTTTCTGCGAAACCGCGATCTCACGCTCAGGTTTGTGAATGACTTTTTTGAGTTCGAAAGTCCGATCACAGAGCTTACGTTTTTGAGCACTGAAATTGAACCTCAAGGAGACGCTGCAAAGTCGGTCCGCTTGGATATCGCGCTCAAGCTTGCAGATGGAACTCTCATCGACCTTGAGATGCAGACAAGCCGAAAGTCGGGATACCTGCGCCGCTGCGTGTTTTATAACGCTGCCCTGCTCGTCGCTCACACAAAAATGGGAGCCTCGCACGACAAAAAAGAGTACGCGGGTCCTGTTGATCGAAAATCGACACGTGCAAAGAAAAAGTCAGCCAAGAAAGTTTCCAAAGGTCCAAAGACACAAGATCCGCAACAGAACGAAGAAAAACAATTTCAACCCAACGTGATTTCACTGACTCTGCTCAATGATCATTTGTCTCAAAAAGATTCCGAGAAATTCCGACATTCATATCAGCTCATGGATGGAGGCGAATATCTTGACAAGGATTGCTTTCGCATCGACGTTATCGAGTTACCGAAGCTGCGCAAAGCACAGGCCATGCTTCCGGAACGGCAAAGGCTGTGGATTCGTTTGTTCTTGGCTCAAACGTATGCCGAGGTCATTCAGTTGACCCAAGAAGAACCGCTTTTCAGTCTGGTTTGTAAGGAGCTTGAAATGGTCTCCAGAGATAAAAAAATGAAAGATCGAGCGCGGATGATTTGGGAGGGCGAATTCGCCGTTCGGCACGAGATAGCTTCGGCCAAAAAGGAAATAAGAGAGGAGCTCCAACGGGAAATGAGAGCGGAGCTCCAACGGGAAGCAGCGGAAGCCAACGCCAAGGTCATTCAAACTCTTTCAACGGCCGTCCGCGCACTGGCAAGCACCGGTCAAACACCCGAAGCCATCGCAGCGTTGCTCAATCTGCCGCTCGAGAGAGTGTCCGAAATTCTTCACGCCACTGAATCAAAGGCACAGTCGAAGGAATGACCCGCACGCGGTCTGGAACTCACCGAGGCTGACCAAATCTCATTTCAGCTCATCAAATCTCACCCCATCTCACCTCAGCAGAAAAACCCAGGTGCCATCGCGTTGGCCTAAAACTTCGAGCCCATCACATTTTTGAACGAGTGCCTGCACATTTGCGTCGGTCATCTGCGCCAAGGCAAGCCACGCCTGTTCGTTCAGCAAGAAAACCAGCGTGCTGCTGCCGCCGCGATTGGTTTTGTCTCGTGACACCTCTTGCGTCTGCATGGGACCTACTCATCTTTCGATTTGACTCTCACACAGACTTAGGATTTTGACTCTGCATTTCTCATTCTCGAGTCTTGGTGCATCAATCACGTTCCACACAGGAGTGCAGCGTGACAGATGAGCTTTTTTCAATTGATTCAGCCGGTGAATTTGCACCAGATCGGAACGGATTCTTTTTTCCGGACGCAGAGATTCTTCAACCGACTTGGGATCATGCCTTCAAGGCACTTTTTCTGAACCATCCTGAATTGACCTTGAGGTTCGTGAACGATTTTTTTGAATTTGACTGTCCAATTATCGATCTGAATTTTTTGACGAACGACATTGAACCCAAGAATCACAATGGAAAGTCGGTTCGCCTTGACGTTGCATTAAAACTGGCCAATGGCATTTTGATTGACTTAGAAATGCAAACGAGTTTCTCGGCAGGATATTTGAGACGCTGTGTTTTTTACAATTCAATGCTGCTCGTCTCGCAGACAAAGTCTGGCGCTTCGTACCAGAGGCAGCGCTCTGAATCTCTGGAGAATCAGGACAAGGCTGCCCTTCCATCGGACGCGTCAGACTTGTCTTTAGAGGTGGACAGGCGAGCCACGGGTTTTCTGCCTAATGTTTTCTCGTTGACACTGTTGAATGACCGTCTTCCTCAAAAGTCTCCCGATAAATTCCGACATTCTTATCAGC
>JBEDKY010000050.1:0-5514 GCA_041171905.1 Pseudomonadota bacterium | reverse complement strand
TTTTCGGAGCGGCTGAATCTGACAATTTCACCCCAGTCCCGAGTCTGCGGCAGTGCGACACGCGAAATTTTCGTTCCCGACAAACTTACGTTCGTCGTCGGAACCTCAAAAAGTTTTCCCCGCACTTCATATTTATATTTGTCACCACGGTAATTGGCACACAGCGCATCCCAACCAGCCAGAGTATTGCGATAATCTTCAGACAGTGCGCCCTTGCGGTCGTCGATAGCTTTTTGATTTTGCGGCGAGGGGGGAAGAATCTTTGCAGAACGTTCCAGAGCCTGAACATCGCGGGCTAGCTCGGCAACCGTCTCGGTTTCCTGATGATACGCACGCACAGTCGCGGCAATCTCGCTCAGGTAATTGGTTCTATTCTGCGGAATAATGGGAGCCACCTGAGTGCTTTTTTGCGCTGCTGGAAGATTCAGGTGCGGCACCCACTGCTTCGCGCCGCAACGCTGGTTGAGAGTTTCAACCAACGCACCATAGAGCGCGTTGACACCGTCATCGTTAAATTTGGATGCGATCGTCCCGAACAATGGAAAGCTGTCTTCACTGATGTGACGGCCCTGAAAACGCGAACGGCGCAACTGCGCCTTGACGTCCCGATAAGCATCTTCCGAACCACGCCGGTCGAATTTGTTGATGGCGATAAGGTCGGCAAAATCGAGCATGTCGATTTTCTCGAGCTGTGTTGCCGCGCCGTACTCGCTCGTCATGACGTACATGGCCAAATTGCTCACACCGAGAATGCCGGTATCGCCCTGACCGATTCCACTTGTTTCAACGATAACCAAATCGAATCCACTGGAACGCGCCAATGCAATTGCGTCTTGCATCACCGCGGCAAGTTCGCTCTTGCTGCCACGCGTGGCGAAACTTCGCATAAAGACGTTCTGGTGATTGATCGCATTCATGCGGATGCGATCACCCAACAGTGCTCCGCCAGTTTTTTTCTTGGACGGATCGACACTGAAGATACAGATTTTTCGCTCTGGAAAATCGAGAGTAAAGCGTCTGATGATTTCATCGGTCAGACTGCTCTTGCCCGCACCACCCGTACCAGTCACGCCCAACACGAGCGGATGATGAGCTTTGTGGTTGGCCCCATCGGATTCCAAAGAACCCTTCAGCCTGCCCGCAACAATCTGCTGCTGCACTTTGGCAGGCAGGACACGCGCTTCGTTTTCCAAAAGGGTCAGCGCACGGGCGAGCCTGAGCGTTTCCTCGGCGCGAATCTCCGTCTCTTTAAAATCAGGATTCCATGCACTGAAGGAATAATCCGAGCGTTCCAACATATCGGCAATCATGCCCGTCAGACCAAGCTTACGGCCATCATCAGGAGAGTAGATGCGCGTCACGCCGCTGCGATGAAGGTCTTCAATTTCAGACGGAATGATAACGCCGCCCCCGCCACCAAAAATTCGCACGTCCGAACGACCGGCCGCATTGAGGCATTCGCGCATGTATCTGAAAAATTCGACGTGTCCGCCCTGATAAGAGCTCACGGCAACGGCCTGCGCATCTTCCTGCAGCACGGCACGGACAATTTCCTGAACGCTCCGGTTGTGCCCCAGATGAATGACCTCAGCGCCCCCCTGTTGGAGAAGCCGCCGCATAATGTTGATACTCGCATCGTGTCCGTCGAAAAGCGCCGTCGCAGTCACGAAACGGATTTTGTTCTTCAGGGTGTATGGGATTGTCGTATCCATTCTGTTCTCCGCGCCCGAAGGCTGTCTGATTGCCGACTTTCATAGCGCGCAAAGCCCCCCAGACTCAACAGCGTGGCGGCTCTGACGCGATAATATCGCCTTAACTTCTAAGGTATTGTATTCTTTGTCATCCTTGGAGGTGTGTCATGTGGCCCAAGAAGCTCAATGAGATTGCACAGATTTTGGGAGTTCCGAGTCCGTCCTCAAAGACGGTGGCCTCTGACACGCAAGCTGTGATGCACTCTCTTTGCACGGACAGCCGAAAACTCGCCCGCGGGGAACTCTTCGTCGCCATCAAGGGAGACACTCATGATGGCCACAGGTTTGTGGAAAGCACTTTGCAACAGGGTGCCGTCGCAGCCATTGTCGAGAAATCATGGCTCGACGCACATCCGCAATTATCAGAGTTTTGTCTTGCCGTTGACGACACCACGCAGGCACTCCGCACACTTGGCAAAGCCTTCCGCAGCGAATTCACATTTCCATTGATTGCAGTGGGCGGAAGCAACGGCAAAACGACCACCAAAGAGATGCTTGCGAGCCTCCTAGGCGGCGCAGGCATGCGAATCACACGCACACACAAAAGCGAGAATGGATTTCTTGGGCTGGCAGTGACCCTCACCCAAACAGCTCACAACAAGAGCCATCCGCCTAAGGCTCTGGTGGCGGAAATCGGCATCGATGATGTTGGCGCCATGAGCGAACACGTTGCAATTGCAACTCCAGATTTTGCGCTTCTCACCGCTCTCGGTCCTGAGCATCTCGCGGGATTGGGCACATGGGACAAGGCCGTTGAGGAAGAGCTTTTATTGTTCCGCAATTCACCCAAAAACTGTCGCAGGATCTGGCAACTCTGTGAGCCTCGACTGGCAGAGGTTGCCGACGAGGTGCGGGCCGGAGATGCCGTTGTCATCGACCTGCGCAGCAAAATTCTTTTGCCGGCAAGTGTGGGACAGCTCATGTCAGAGCAAAAAATTGCGGTTCTCGAGTTTGAGGTGAGCGAGCAAAAGGCCACCTATTCGATGATCAAAACAATCTGGCGGAGTGCAGGCAAAAACGGCCAGAGCGACCGATGGGAGACGGTCTTCAAAGTGCCTCTTCCGGGAATTCACAATGCACAGAATTTTGCGCTCGCACTTGCGACGGCAGCACACACAGGTTGTCGAAAGAACGAACTCGAGCAGGCATGGACGAGCTTCACGCCACCCGAAATGCGTTCACGCATTGTGAATTTGAACAGGGGCATCACGCTTTATGACGACTGCTACAACGCAAGTCCGGCAAGCATGGACGCAGCCTTCGATGCCTTGCTCTCAGACGAATGGAAAGGCCGGCACAAAGTTGTGATCCTTGGTGACATGCTCGACCTCGGCGGGGAGTCAAAGAGTTGGCATCTCAAACTGATCGCAAAACTACTGAAAATCGAAAACTCAGACTTGTGCCTGTTCGGAACCGCCATGTATGATGTCTATAACGAAATCAAAACCAATTATTCCCGAGAATTGCAGAACGGAAACATCCGTCTGCGGCACGCGGGCGCAGACGTGGATCCGGCTCGGTTTGTTGACGAACTGAACGGAAAAATTGCCGGCGCAGTCGTGTTGGTCAAAGGCAGCCGGGGCATGGATTTGGGACGTTTTGTGAAATCATGTGAGGCATGGTCTGCGGCTCAGGGTTGAGCCACCGTCCGGCCTGACTTTCTTGGAGTGTTCATGCGACCCGAGACACTACAGGAAGAACTCTCAAAGATTCTGGAAGCCAGCTTTTCCAGACACGGTGCAGATGAGAGCGAAGAGCTTTGTCTGTCCGAAGATGAAATGTTCGAGCTGTGGAATCTCCTTGGCGAAGAGCTTGGGATAGATCTTTCGTTTGCAACTCCAGACCAGCGCCAGCTCCTTTTTGAATCCTGTGAGCACGGAAAAAAACTCTCTCCCAAAGCGTTTGGCTCGCTACTCTGGCTGGTCTATTACGGCGACCTCATGTGACGACCCGAAAGCCTTGCCGCCCAGACAGACTGGTGCTATCAGCTCGGTCAACGGTCCCGTGGTGAAGTGGATATCACGCAAGCCTCCGAAGCTTGAAGCCCATGTTCGATTCATGGCGGGACCGCCAGTCTTATGACCCACCGCCGGCGCCATTCAAACTCTCAGTAATGTTAGACTTTACGCATCATGGAGCTGCATGAGGGGCGAATATGCGTAACATTTTTTCTCGGGCGACATTGCTCGCTTCAGCAGGTGGTTTGATTTTTCAAACGGGTGTAGCCCGCGCTCAAGAAGCTGCCCCTGAGCTAGACACACCGCCCGCAGACACTCCACCAGCAGTGGACGTAGTACCCAAAGCTACAGCGACCGAACCAAAGCAAGGCACGACCACCAAACCGAAGCCGTCAGAAACTGAGCCGCCAAAGACAGACGAAGAAAACGCAAGCGTTGAAGAGCAGTCAAAGGTCAAAGAACGAGTTGAGCGGAAAACGAAAACCAAAATTGTCAAAGGCGATATCACCGGTACAGGGTTGGGCATCTTCGGTGGAGCAGACCTTGGTCTGATTTTTACAGCTCCCAGCGACGAAGTTTTCAAGGCGATTGAAAGTTCACAACTGGGAGTCGCACCGACCTTCAAATTTGGTGCGAGCGTCTTCACGCGGCGGATAGCTCTGGATTTTGGACTGGGTCTTCAATACGCCTACTACTCTGGAACACTCCTCGCCCTTCCTTCCATCGATGATTTCGGTGGCGTCGAGTTTATTCCACTCAACAAAAAATATTCCAACACTCAAGCTACGATGCACATCGAAGCGGCCGGTCGACTTCGATTCAAACAGAAATTTCAGGCCGGTTTGCTTGCCAATGTTCTTTTTTCCACATCTTCCGCAGCATTTTCCTCACTCCCCGAAGTCGAGGGCAAAAACGCAGAAAAATACATCGCACTCGTCGGACCGCAACTGGTTTATGAAACCAACTTCAAAAATTACATTTCAAGAATCTACGGCAGCTTCCTCATCTCACTGACAAGCACCAAGCGGACAGCCTATGCAGCGAGCATCGGTACAAGCCTCGGTTCCTTCGTGATCAATCCAGTTTCAACTGTCAGAACACAGTCAGAGACAAAGATTCGCACAAAGATCACCCGCGAAACGATCAACCTCAAGGCACAAAGTGCGGACGTCAGCGACAACGTGAGCTTCATTTTTGACTCGCAGATGGTCAACTTCAAACTCAACAGCGCAGAGCTCAATCCAAAATCAGGCGGTTTCATCAGTGAGCTTGGCGAAATGTTTGCACGCGAGCGCGACCTGTGGGGCAAATTGTTGATCGAAGGTCACACAGACTCACGCGGACGTCCGGAATACAACATGAAACTATCAACAATGCGCGCCCGTTCAGTGCTTGAACAGCTCGAAAAGGCAGGTGTTGCCCGCGAATCGATGGAAGCGGAAGGGCTCGGCTCCACACGTCTGCTTGTGAGTCCCGAACAGAATGATGTCGACTATGCCCGCAACAGACGCGTCGAAATCAGAATTCTCGGCCTGAAGGATGCACGTGCACTGCGCAAGTACGTCGATGAGATTCAAGCGAAGTTTTTCGGCAAGCCTGCAGAGGTCAGAACTGTGCCAGTTCCCAAGCGTCTGACTCCGGAAGGCTCGACGACGCCTCAAGAACCGGTCTTTGATCCTGGACTTGAGTAAAATCTAAAAAAGTTTTTCTGTGAGGTAAAAATGTTTTGCAGATTCAAAAATGTTGCTCTCGGCGCATTTATCTTTTCTGCGCTCCTTAATGTCTCGACGGCTGAAGCACAATGG
>JBEDKY010000049.1:0-3355 GCA_041171905.1 Pseudomonadota bacterium | reverse complement strand
CGACAAATGCGGCGGGCGCATGAAACTCGTAGGCGTCGTGTTTGACCAACCCACCATCACAACAACGCTGCGCGCATTGGGTCTCCCCGTGCGGGCGCCTCCCATTGCACCAGCCCGCTCCCGGCAGTTGCTTGATTGCAGCAATGGCAACAATTGGGCGGGCAGGGATGTCGACTACGGGTGGCCAGACTAACGAAGGCCCCTTCCACATCCAAAAAAACTCAAAACACCCCGCTTGGTTCAGTTATCCAAACTGGCCGAGGATGGCGGGTGTTTGCCGTTTTTGACCCATGTACCTCGGGATGGGTTGAGATTTGGGCGGGTTGCACTTCCAAAAGGCAAAGTTAGGGAAAAGTACGGACACCGCCAGACGCAAAGGTGGGTTTGTGAGGGCTGACAGGGGTGGATTTTACGGGAGGGTTCGATGCGCAATGGGCTTAATTCGGCCTATACACTACACCCTGGGTATCGATGTTATTCTGCATGACACTAATAAGGGCTACGGTGGAAATCAGAAAACCTGTTATCAACGTGCCTGTGCTTTGAATTCAGACATCGTAGTAATGTTGCATCCAGACTACCAATACACTCCACGTCTCATCCGAGCTATGGTTTCGGTGATTGCGGAGGGTCTCTATGATGTTGTTTTGGGTTCGAGAATTCTAAGTGGCGGGGCACTTCGTGGTGGCATGCCACTCTACAAATACATATCCAATAGATTTCTGACTTTTGTTGAAAATTTACTGATTGGTCACAAGCTTTCCGAGTATCATACTGGCTTTCGTGCTTTCAGGCGTGAGGTTCTTGAGCGTGCGCGTCTCGCAGAGAACAGTGATGATTTTATATTTGATAATCAAATGTTAGTTCAATGTCATGCGCTTGGATATCAAATTGCCGAAATTACTTGTCCGACTAAGTATTTCAAAGAAGCTTCCTCAATTAATTTCTCACGGTCTTTAAAATACGGCTTTGGATGCCTTTGGGTCGGTTTTTGTTTTTTTCTTCACCGCAATGGCATTGTTAAATCTGCTATGTTCACGGCAAAATGAGGCGTAGCCAAGAGAAAATACATGAAGAGACAGTGGGAGTGGGAGTTTGAATTCCCTTCATAAATACGTATAATTTTTTTATTCTCGCCAATTTGCTTTGGACGTTTTTATCTGCGATCAATATAAAACTGCGGGTAGATCATTTTCTATATTCGTCAGATATCTTGAATTGGGGCGTGCCATGCTATCTGCAAACTTGCGGCGCAACGGCTTCGAGTCCGGCGAGTTCAAAAAAGTTCTGGCCAAGGGCAATGCGTCTGTATGCCTCATCGTTAACTTTTCCAAGGATTGCACTAGTCAAACGCAATTCCTCTGCATAAATTTTCTCGGTTTTGCCGGCTGCTGCGACAAAATCAGTTCCAGGGATAAAGCGGTCAGGCCATCGGTTTAGCAGGTCAATGTAGAGAGGTTCGAATTCTGGTTGTGAGAAAATCTGATCATAAAGAACACGCCAGGATAGGTCAAAATAGAGATTTCTGTTCTTTTGTAGGTATGATTCCAGCACAGCAATCTGCTTTTTATGATCGAGACGTTTTAGCTCTTTTGAAAGACCCAGATGCATCCAGACAATTCGATTCTCAGGATAGCTGCTCAAAACTGAATCCATCAGATTCTTGTATTTTTCCGGTTCGTCATCGTTTCCAAGGTCTGAGTGAATGGCAATTGGAATCTTACGTTTTAGGAGTTCATCCATAAAGGGTTTCCAACGAGGAAGTAGGTCGGCAGCAATGGCTGTATGTCCATTATTGAAGAGTGCTTGCTTAACAAGGTTCACTTCACCCATCCAACGGAACATACCGGGAAATTCTTTATCTAAAAGATTCATTTGAGGGAGTATCTCTTCGGGCTTTGAAAGATCGGGAAAAGTCATAGATAGCACAATTTTGATGTCTTCTGGTTTTGCATCCAAAATGCTTTGAGCATTAAAAAAGTCATTCTTTATGCTCGGAAGCGCAGGTGTGCCCAAACAGTTTAGATAGTATGTGCAACTCGAATCAGTAGGTAGGCGCTGCCCAATCCCATAAATCGCAGTAAACAGCACCCCATTGTTTCGAACAAAGTCGAGGAGGCTTGGAAATGGTACGGGCGGACCGCCAAATGGACGAGCATGTAAGTGAGCATCTACGACGGCTCGAGGTTCGTTTTTACGACGATCGTAGCAACGTGTGCTGCCTTTCTGAAAATCGCTTAATGTAAGACGAGAGGCAGATCTTCCGGTATTTGATGATGAACTTTGTGTTGCCATATCCTGTGGTGCGAAGTTTTTGCAGCTGCTCTGTGAGTAAATCAACAGCAGCAAGAGAGTAGATTTTAAAATTTTCACTAGACGCCTCTTTGTCTTTTCTTCTAAATATTATTTTTGTTTATAACATTTTCGACAGGCCCATCTGAAATTGGAAGTGAAAGGATTTCCGTCCTCAATTGGTTTTTTGGCATCGTCTTGGCGTTCTAAGATGCCCTTGGGCGTGCTGAGCTCGGGATCTATGCGTGTTAATTTGGCTCTTCAATGAATGTAAACGTTAAAAACCCGTAAGATATTCATCTCCCAGCGCAGGCGGCAAGCGTGGCACACCGCATTGCCTTTGGCCCGAACGCAGGTCAACCTGTCAGGCGTTTGAAAACTCAAACGTCACTTTGGCCATCCGAACAGAACTTTAAATCCAACAGCACTGCCTGTGTTTCTGCGGGTGGATATTCAGTTCATGCGGAAACTGCCATCAAAGCGCATGAACGCGAACGACTCGAAAAACTCGTGCGTTACATGGCACGCCCGGCCATCTCGGATGAACGTGTCATCATCGAAGGGCCGCAATCTATTCGCGTCAAACTGAAGTCACGCTGGTCGGACGGAACGGAATCACTTCTTTTTACACCCAGTGAATTTTTAGAACGACTTGTCGCTCTCATTCCTGCACCGAAATTCCACACCACACGCTATTATGGAGTTCTTGCAAGCCGCTCACCGCACCGGAGATATTTACCCGACAAACCGACTCCACTGATTGATGTCGAACAAAGTGCAGATGCACTCGATTCAGATCCACCACTGGCAGGTTCTTCGGGCAAAAAACAAAAATCGCGCAAACGAAAACGCATCTCCTGGGCACAGCTTCTCAAACGCACTTTCAAAATCGACGTGCTCAAGTGTGATAAATGCGGCGGACGCATGAAACTCATGGGCCTCGTGTTTGACCAACCCACCATCACAACAACGCTGCGCGCATTGGGTCTCCCCGTGCGGGCGCCTCCCATTGCACCAGCACGCTCCCGGCAGTTGCTCGATTGCGACAATAGCAACGATTGGG
>JBEDKY010000048.1:0-2612 GCA_041171905.1 Pseudomonadota bacterium | reverse complement strand
GGTGACACACCGGCATATGAACGATTCCACTGTCGCCGGAATGATGCACCGTTCACATCCGGTTTTCTCGGTGCAGTTTCATCCGGAATGCAATCCGGGGCCGCACGACGCACGCGCTTTGTTTTCTGTTTTCCTGCAAATGCTTGAGGAGAAGTCTCATGCCGGTCAGAACTGACATCCGTAAAATTCTTGTGATTGGCTCTGGCCCAATTCAAATCGGGCAGGGTTGCGAATTCGATTACTCAGGCACACAGGCTTGTCTTGCGCTCAAAGATCTTGGTTTCGAAGTTGCGCTGGTGAATTCAAATCCGGCAACAATCATGACCGACTCTGGCACCGCTGATCGTGTCTATGTGGAACCACTGACAAGTGACAGCCTGGTGGGCATTCTTGAGCGAGAACGGCCCGATGCACTTCTTCCGACAGTCGGCGGACAGGTCGCACTCAATCTCTTTTTAGAACTTGAATCACAAGGTCATTTGCAGCGGCTTGGCGTGCGCCCTCTTGGAGTCACCTCCGAGACTGTCGTTTTGACCGAAGACAGGCGCGCTTTTCGACAGCTGCTTTTGCAGCTCGGTCTCGATGTGATTCAGGGTGACGTCGCACATTCGCGTGAGGCGGCGCGTCAGATTGCCGCAGGACTCAACTTTCCGTTGGTTGTGCGCACCTCGTTTACACTCGGCGGCGCCGGCGGCGGAATGGTTCGAAGCATTGAACAGTTCAACGAACTGATCGATCGCGTTTTTCATCAGAACCCCGCAGCGCAGATGGTCATCGAGGAATCCATCGTCGGTTGGAAAGAGTATGAGCTCGAGGTGATGCGCGATTCAGCTGGTACCTTTGTGGTTGTTTGTGGGGTTGAAAATGTCAATCCCATGGGTGTTCACACTGGCGACAGTATCACCTGTGCACCTTGCATGACGCTTACTGACCGCGAGTATCAGCAGCTGCGCGACATTGCCAAAGAGATTTTTGCAAAGGTCGGCATGGAAACCGGCGGCGCAAATATTCAGTTTGCCGTGCATCCGCTCACCGGACGTATCATAGTGGTTGAAATGAATCCGCGCGTGTCGCGCAGCTCCGCACTGGTATCAAAGGCGACCGGCTATCCGATTGCCCGCATTGCGGCGCAGTTGGCTGTCGGCTTGACGCTCGCCGAGCTCAAGAACGAAATCACCCAGACAACTGTGGCGGCCTTTGAACCTTCCATCGATTACGTTGTTGTGAAGATACCGCGCTGGGATTTTGCCAAGTACAAAGGTGCATCCGATGAGCTGGGAGTGCAGATGAAGTCGGTTGGGGAGGTGCTGGCCTTCGGCAGAACCTTCCGCGATGCCTTTCAAAAGGCTTGGCGATCTTTGGAGTTGGGATACGAGGGTTGGCCTGATCTGCGTCAGACAGGTGATGAGCTTCACCTCTCGAATACCCAATCGCGCGAAGAAAAAATCGCCACTGTTCTGGATAAATTGTCGGATCCTACTCCTCTGTTGTTTCCCGCATTGAAGACTGCCCTGCAATTGGGGTTGACTGCCGAGGTGATTCATGAGCGGACGGGGATATCATTGTGGTTTGTTGACCAGCTCCGGCAACTGACAAATCTTGAGATACAGCTGCAGAATCCTGACGATTCTGTTTTGATTCGTGCCAAACAAGACGGTTTCACTCAAAAAAGCATTTCTTTGTTGAGCGGAATTCAACCCACTGAGCTCGAAGCACGGACATCCGCGCTCGGATTAAGACCAACCTTTAAGATGGTAGACTCCTGCGCAGGCGAGTTTGCCGCGCACACTCCCTACTTCTACAAAACCTTCGAGCAGCACGATGAAAACGTTCCATCGGCAGCGCGCAAAATTGTCATTCTCGGTAGCGGGCCCAACCGCATTGGGCAGGGGGTTGAATTCGATTACTCGTGCGTTCATGCGGTGCGTGCTGCTCAGGATGCCGGATACGAGGTGATACTCGTCAATTGCAATCCCGAAACTGTCAGCACAGATCACCTTGTCAGCGACAAGCTTTTCATTGAACCGCTTCATTGTGAAGATGTGCTCGACGTTCTCCGTGCCGAGAAGCCGCACGGTGTCTTTGTTCAATTCGGCGGCCAGAGTCCGCTCAAGCTTGCCAAAGAGATTCTTGCAGCTGGATTCAACATTCTGGGAACTCCGCAGGAAGTGATTGAGCTTGCTGAAAACCGCGACGCGTTTGGTACGTTCATCAACAAGCACGGGTTTAAGGTGCCCGCTTGGTCAACCGGACTTGGATACGCCGACTGTCTCGCTCAGGCTGAGTCCATCGGTTATCCCCTGCTCGTGAGGCCCTCCTATGTGCTCGGTGGCCGTGCGATGAAAATTGTCCGCAGCGAAGCAGAATTGAAGGCCGCTTTGGCGGAGGCGGTTGAAGCCGCGCAGGGCCATCCGGTACTGCTGGATAAATATTTGGAACAGGCGATTGAATTTGACGTCGACCTTGTTTGTGATGGTCGCAGTGTTTTTATTCCCGCCGTTATGGAGCACATCGAAGAAGCTGGCATTCACTCGGGCGACTCGACCAGTATTATTCCCTGCCTCCGCGCTCCGGCTTGGCTGGAGCAAAAAATCCGTGTGCTGTGCAGTGAC
>JBEDKY010000047.1:0-3064 GCA_041171905.1 Pseudomonadota bacterium | reverse complement strand
CAATCCCAAGGCAGCTGGTATGCTGATTCCTGCAACGGCAATTGCAAACAGATTGCGGGGCGAGGGTCTTGTCGGCCTTCCTGCAGCTGTCACTTCGGTGATTTGTTTTCTGATTGCACTTTTGAGCGTTGTCCTTGTCCGGCTTCAGCGAGGTCCTTACTGGGCAGGTGTTGTGCTGTTCGGTTTGGGGATTGTTTCGTCAACCGCGCTCTCCTATTTTTTATGGAGGCAGGGATACTGGATTTCTCCAGTTCCCCTTGCAGCCGCGTCGCTGACGGCAGGCATCGGCGCGACTGTTCTTGTTTTTCAATCCGTCTGGCGGAGTCAACTTCGCCTCGCAAAAATGGTTCAGCATTCAATGTCGTCCGAGATGGTTGAACTCATCCGAAACGGCGAGGTCAATTTTTCGCGTTTCGGGGAAATGCGTCAGGTGACGGTGCTCTTTACCGACCTGGTTGGTTTCACAGAGATGTCTGAAAAGCTGCCGCCACAGGAATTGGTCAAGGTGCTCAACGGATATTTTGATGAAGTGGTCCATCTTGTGACCGAAGGCTCGGGCTACGTGGACAAGTTCATTGGTGACGCCGTGATGGCGCTATGGGGTGCGCCAATCCCTCAGCAAAACCATGCGCAATTGGCACTGAATACTGCGATTCATTTTCACAGGGCTGTGGAGCGCTACAACGAAAAGTTGGAAGTCAGGCGACCAGACTTAAATCCATTGGGAACAAGGCTTGGACTTCATTCCGGACCGGCTGTCGTCGGCAATATCGGTGCCCGCCACAGGCACAATTACACAGCCGTCGGTGATACGGTCAATCTGGCGGCACGCCTTGAAAGCCTGTGCAAGAATTATGGGATCAACCTGATCATCAGCGAAGATTGTCTTGTGCAGGCCAGCGCCCTCGGGCAGCGTGGTATTATTGAAATTGATCAGGTCATGGTGAAGGGAAAAAGTCAGCCGACGCGTATCTTCACCTACTCGCGTGATATGCCGGACTTGGAAGTAGGTAAGTTCAAAAACGGATTGAAAGCCTACTACAGCGGGGACTGGACAGAAGCTTTGAGTTCTTTTGAAGGAATTGATTTTGCACCGGCCAAGTTGTTGGCGACCCGCTGTCAGAAGGCAGTGAAAAATGGTCAGCTTGATCAGTGGGAAAACGGAGTGTGGATCTATGACTCGAAATAGCCTTGTCTGTATTGCAATGGCACTGATGACTCTGACTGCGCGTTTTTCTGCGTCGGCAAATCCTGAGAATGTACGCACAGGAAGCATCGCATTGGCCAAAGCAGTGGTACGGAGTGCTCCCGACTTTTTGGCGAAGCCTGCATTTGAACTGAACTACGGTGCACGTGTTGCTATTACCGAAAGAAAAAATGATTGGGTGAAAATACGTGCAAAGGAAAAGTCCGGTTGGTTGCCGAAAGCTGCACTGGAAGTCGGAACCTATGTCTTTCAAGACGTTGGTCGTGGCTCTCAGACAAACGATTCGATTTACGACAACGAAATTGTCACTGCAGGCAAGGGATTCTCACCCGAATATGAAAATATGATGAAGTCGCAGAATGGCAATTGGAACTATCAGGACGTCGATGCGGTCGAAAAGAGGGTATTTTCCGAGAAAGAGCTATTTGAATTCGCGCGTTCAGTGAGGCTCAAGAGTGATGTGCTCAATTAAGAGAAATCTTTTGTTCGCAATAATTGTTGCTGGCTCACAACTGACAGCCTGCCGGACGGTGGAAAAGGCAGTCTTGTCGGTCGGACAGGCAACGGGCAATGAGACGATGATCAAAGCGACCGCGGATCTCACTCCTCGGCAGGAGCACTATTTGGGCCGTAGCATCATGGCACGTATTTTGACTCAAAGTCCACCCGTGCGCACAGATGAAGTTCAATCATACGTCAATCAGCTCGGACAATACCTTGCCCTGCATTCAACCCGACCCGTTCTGTTCAACGGGTATCGCTTTGTCGTGGTCAACGATGAAGCTCCAACGGCGCTTTCGGCGCCGGGCGGTTTTGTTGCAATGTCTCATTCAATGTTGCAGCTGTTGAAAAGCGAGGATGAATTAGCTGCGGTGCTGGCTCATGAAATCGCCCACATTGCCCTCAAACACGCCGAGGAAAACATCAAAAGCAGTAATCGCGCAGAGCTCGGCCGGCGAATTTTTCAAATTGCTGCAGATGCAAATCAGCTGGCAGAGGGGGCGTTGGTGTTTTCCGACGCCATTGCCGCAGGATTCAACCTCAAATTCAATCAGGATCAGGAGATGGAAGCAGACGCCAAAGCACTTGTCATCCTCAGGCGCGCCGGCTACTCACCAACAGCACTTTACAAGGCTTTGAACCGGATACCCTCCAACACAAACTTTCTCAGCAGTCATCCGCGCACTACAGATCGTTTGGCAAGTATCCGCACACGGCTTCAAGGCGATAAAGTTTTTTTCACCAAGTCGGCGCAGAATAGATTTGTGGAGATACGCAGTCAGGTGAGCAAAAAAAAGCCATCAATCTAATCAGGAGTGCGTCCGCGGTATAAGAAAATCCGTCAGTGTCTGATTCTTATACACCTGTCACTGTTGTTTTACTCAATATTTACAGAATTTTACGGATGGCAAGGGAATTGCTCACAGCCCCTCACACAGTGCATGATGGGGGTTTTTTATGTTGAGAATTTTTGTCGCTTTGGCTTCGTCGTTCGTCTTTGTTTCCTGCGGTTCACAAAAACAAAGTGCAGATTCAGAGCTCAGCTCGGTCGGCTCTTCGTCAATGGTCGTGCAGTGCCTGCGCACCTCGGAAATGGGCAGAGGAATGAGAGTCAGTGATCGGCTGACACTCACTGTCGAGAAAAAATCGGCGACCGTGGTTCGTTCGCTGATGTTCACTTCTGTCGACGGCACAACGCATGTCAAACAGAGCATCCAAGGCACGGTGAACACAGTGTTCGACTTCAACTCAATCAGCAATGAATCTGCGCGTCTTCTTCTGCTTTCGACTTCGCTCAAAACAACCGGCGGCAAAGCGCCCGGCGAAAAGAAGTTGTCGTCTGCTCTCGTCCAATAC
>JBEDKY010000046.1:0-9706 GCA_041171905.1 Pseudomonadota bacterium | reverse complement strand
GTTCATACCCGTGTCGCACGCCGCGCTGTCTTTCTGTAAACATCAACACATCGGCGGGCTGAATTCTCCCAAGTGAACCGTTCCACCTCGCGTGAGCCGTTCTTTTGCAATTCGCCGCGCAGGCGACTGCGCCTCACCAGACTGACAATTCTGTCTGCCATCAGATCGGTGTCCCAAAAATCCACCTTAAGCGCGTGCATCAGGCACTCGGCGACACCTGACTGCTTGGAGATGATGATGGGAATGTGCTGCGCCATTGCTTCGAGCGCGACGATTCCAAACGGCTCCGAAACACTCGGCATGACAAAAACGTCCGAGTCGGCGAGGAGCGCCTCGACCTTTTTCGCTGACTGAAAACCGTGGAACGTGAATTTGTCATGAACTCCCAGTTCCCAAGCCAGCTGGCGCATCGATGGCAGCAGGTCGCCTGTTCCAACCACCTGAAAGCGAAGATTGGGTTGCAGCTGCAGCGCACGGAATGCCGATTGAACAAAGTAAGCCGGACCTTTTTGATAGGTGACGCGGCCGACAAAGGAAATCACCGGTGAGCGTTCTTTGTTCGCGGCAACTGAAGAAACATTCACCGCGGTGTGGCGGCGGTGTGCAAGATTGGATGCATTGTAAACAACGTCAATCTTTTCCGACGGAACTCCGTAATGGTCGACGAGGATGCGCCGCGTAAGATTGGACACAGCGACCAGTCGGTCGGCGATCTGAAAACCAAGCTTCTCCATCGCCTGAATCTTTTGGTTGCCGTGAACACCCGCACGGTCGTATTCGGTGGAGTGCACATGGAGGACAACAGGGAGTGTCGATGTGTTTCTGATTTGTGAGATTGCTTTGAGGCTCATCCAGTCGTGCGCGTGAATCACTTCGAAAATGCTTTGCGGTTGATTGCGCAGCACGTCACCGGCCAGCAACGAGAGAATTTCTGTTTGCTCCGAGACCTCGCTGAGCTGCGGAGTCCAGAGTGTCTTTTCGGAAATGCCTTCTGCCGATGAACTGCTCAACTGGGCCTGATAGAGTGCCAGCCGCTGGCGAAGTGCCTGTTTCTCCTCTGGCGTCAGCGCCAGTGATTCGATTTGAGCTGTCTCGTAGTGGCTCAGTGCACCGATACCGGCTGCGATAGAGCTGCCTTGACCGCGTTGCGATGCCGCCAAAATTTCTGTCGCAGACATGTTGCTGAGCTGCAGACCGGCAGAAGCGACAAATGCTTCATCAATTGGACGAAGAATTCTCTCCGGATTGAATGGATGTTCCGGACTGACGATGGTCAGGTGCGGATTGACGTTTTCAATTGACTCCGCTGCGTCGTGCGGAAAGTGTGGCAGGACCAGCGCAATCTGGTGGCCGAGTTTGGTCAGGCCGGAGACAAGCCCTTCAGTTGCTGTCGCAAGTCCGCCGGAAATGAGCGGCGGATATTCCCATCCGAGCATCAGGATCTTCATCACATCACCACGTTCAGTTGGAGATTGGACGGAAAACACATTTTAATCACGGGATCTTTTACCGAAAATGCCTATCGTGCGACAAGTTGCAGATCAAGGGCTTCCGGAAAAATCCGAGTCGACGGAGTGACACGTAATCCGAGTGACATCATGCACGGTTGGGACGGATTGAAAATACATTCATAAAGGTAAGTATTTTCAGAGTCGCTTCCCCGGTGAGTCAGTGCGAGTTGTTCGCCACTCTTTTGCGTAGGAACGAGTTGGACATCGATCCACTCGTGTGGGAGCGTCGTCCGGATTGTTGCACGCACAGTTATGGGTTCGCCGACAAATGAGTTCCCTTTTGGTGACATTTCCAGGCTGCGAATCTCGAGTTTGCCCCATTGCGAACGCAGCTGAAAAAGATTTTTTTCATGCTGGGAAAGATTCTGCTGCGCTGTTGCCGCGGACACACCAACACGGGCCGCGTTTTGCAGTGCGGGCGTATATGCGGAGTTGAAATAATCGAGAACCATACGTTGTGCACTGAATGCGGGTGCATAGCGCATCACCGAATTCTTCATTTTGCGAATCCATTCGCTCGGCACCGGAGCGCTGTAGTAGAGCGGAACCAATTCATGCTCGAGGATGTCATAGAGCATCTCGCTCTCCCGCTCATCACGCTGATCGTCGCTTGCGTGATTGTCGCGCGTGCCGATTGCCCAGCCTGCATCGGTGTTGTGTGCTTCGTCCCACCAACCATCGAGCACCGAAAGATGCAAACCGCCGTTGAGTGCGACTTTCATGCCGCTTGTGCCCGAGGCTTCGAGAGTGCGCACCGGCGTGTTGAGCCAGACGTCGACACCGCGCACGAGGCGGTGCGCCAGATTCATGTCGTAGTTCTCAAGGAATAAAACCCGGTGAGAAAGCTTTTCACGCTCGATGATGCGCACGACCTGCTGGATGATTTCCTTGCCGTGATTGTCGTTCGGATGCGCCTTGCCGGCAATCAAGATTTGCACAGGGCGATCGGGGTTGTTCAAGATTTTCTTGAGCCGCTCGATGTTGCGGAACATCAGCGTACCGCGCTTGTATGCAACAAATCTGCGTGCAAAACCGATGGTCAATGTCTGCGGGCGGAGTGACTGACGCAGCTCTGCAAGTGCGTGCGGAGAAACGCGTTCACTGTTCGTCATGCAGCGCAACACGCTTGATGTGAGGCGGCTCTTGCGCAGAAGATGTACATCCCAGAATTCGGAATCAGGAACCGAATGTATGCGTTCCCATGTTTCCGGCTTTTCCAGATTGGTGTCCCAGCCGCGGCCCAGATACATGTCGCACAAATCAGCCAGCTCGTTGGACATCCACGTGCGCGTGTGCACTCCGTTGGTCACATGGTGGACTGGAGTCTCATGTTCATTGAGATGCGGCCACAGGCTCTTCCAAATGCGCCGCGATACTTCGCCGTGAAGCGCGCTCACGCCGTTGCGGAAGTGCGAGGTGCGCAGAGCAAAGACCGGCATCGAAAATTCAAGGGTATGTTCTGGGTGCTTTCCGAGCGCATAAAACTGGTCATCCGGAAGTCCATAGAGCTCTTGTGTAGAGCCCATGTGGTGTTTGACTTTTTCAATTGGAAAACTGTCGTTTCCAGCCGGCAGCGGAGTGTGCACGGTGAAGATCTGGGTCGACTGGACCTGATTCAACGCCTGTTGCCAGCTTAGCCCGTTGCGCACACCCTGCGAGATGCGGGCGAGTGTCAGGAATGCGGAGTGTCCTTCATTGAGGTGGAAAACCTCTGGAGCAAAGCCCATCGCCGACAATGCATTTACACCACCGATACCGAGCAGGATTTCCTGACGCAGGCGGAGGTCCTGTCCTCCGGCGTACAGTCGGCTCGTGATGAGTCTGGCTTCATGCGAGTTCTGCGAAAGATTCGTGTCGAGCAGATAAAGTGGAATGCGACCGACGGCCAGCTTCCAGATTTGTACGGTGACCCGCTCGTTTGTGATTGTCATCTCAAAAGTCAGTGGCCGCTCGTTGCTGTCACGTACAAGTTCCATCGGCATATAGAAAGGATCGTTGGCGGTATAGAGTTCGCGTTGCCAGCCGTCTTTGCCAACCGATTGGTTGAAATAACCTTCGTTGTAAAAAAGACCGACACCCATCAGCGGCAGACCAAGGTCGCTCGCCGTCTTGAGGTGATCTCCGGCCAGCACACCGAGTCCACCGCTGTAGAGCGGAATGCTTTCGTGGAGTCCGAATTCCATCGAAAAATATGCAATGCTGTTTTGCTTGCACGCTGAAATTTCGGGACGCGCCGCGGGTGGGTTTTTCTGCATGGCATCAAAAGCTGATTTCACCCGGTTGAGATGGTCGACAAAGCCCTGATCTTTTGCCAGGCGTTCAAAATGACCGCGGTTCATTTCGTTGAGCATGCGCAGCGGACACGGTCCGCTCTGTTCATATGCGACTGGATCAATGCGGCGGAAGAGGTTGACGGCATCTACATTCCAACACCACCAAACGTTGCGGGCAATCGTCCAAAGCGGTTCAAGTACAGTTGGTAATTGAGCTCTCACGTGGATTTGCAGAACGTGGTTCATGATGCTGCCGCTCCCTCGCCAGTATGAAATTGATTCCTGAGGGGGAGATCGTTGCAGTCCTTTGCGCGAAGATCAATCGGCGAGAGTCAACAGGATGCGCATGAGCCAAAAACTATTTGTCGGATTGAAGGGATCCATGTCTGCCCAGCGGTTGATTTCGCTGATTGTGAGGGTTGCCCTGGACTGTGACATCTGACCGCAAAGCAGCGCGGCTGATGTTTTTTCAACAACAGCGTCACGCAGTAATTGCGCGGGATATTTTCTGCCTGCGGCATCACACCAAAGGGCCAAGTCGCTCAAAACCTTCGCGGGAAGATTGATTTTTTGTTGTGTCGACAAGGTGTCTGCAGGAAGTGTGTTTGGCGGCAATTGCAGGTGTGCGGCCGAAAAGATTGCCTCAAGGAAATGGCCGTCTTCCTTTTCCAACTGTGCACAAGCTGAAGCGCCGGCGTCAGTCCAAGCCGGCAGAGAAATTTTCTGACATCGGCTGGTGATGGTGGCGGGCAAGCTGTGCGGTCGAGAAGTTGTCAGCACAAAAACACACTGCGCCAACGGCTCTTCCAAGGTTTTAAGAAGGGCATTTGCACTTTGGTTGTTCATCCGTTCGGCACGCTCAATGAGGAGAAAACGCCGGCGTGCAAAGGTCGGAGGATAGAGGGTTCGTTCGCGGAAGAGTTCGACGTCGTCTTTGCGCAGAATTGAACGCTCCGCATCGGCCCGCAACAAATCCGGATGACGGGCGAAGGCTTCCCAGAATTCTTCGTCGCTGATTTTCTGCTCTTCACCGAACAGACTCAGGCCAGCAAGCTTTTTAAGCAGCAAGCGGATAAAATCCGTGGGAGTGGCAGCATCAGCAAATGACCTGCTGATGAAAACATATGAATGGTGATTTGCGCTGCCCAGTGATTGTTCCACCACGGCGTCGAGCGTCCGTGAAAAGCTCATCGCCTGATTGTTCCAAAGTGTTCAGTGGCTGCAACAAGAATCCGCTGACAGACCTCATCGGCAGTTCCTGCTCCGTTGATCAGCACACGTTTTGGAACCCGACCATCCGGATAGGGTGTCTGCGATGAGACGAGAGCCTCAAATGCGGCATGCAGAGTGGCATCCTTCAAAAGCTCACTGTCGAGGCGGTCATTTTCACTGCCGGGCCGGTCCTTGAGACGTTGGTGTGCAGTCTCCAAATCAACGCGCAAAACAAGAGTCAGGTCTGGTTGAAGAGTGCCGACCACAGGAGCGGCGACGGTATCAATGTCGTTCTTGGTGAGGCCACCGCGGAAACCCTGGTAGATGTAGCTCGAATCCAAAAAACGGTCGCAAATCACCCAGGCGCCCGAGGCGAGGGCAGGGCGGATTGTTTTTTCAATGTGCTGTGCACGCGCTGCCATGACCAGCAAAAGTTCGGTGCGCGGAGTAGGTGTGTCGCCACTTTTTGGCACGCTTTTGAAGACGTTCCGGATGTCCTCCGCCAGCGGCGTTCCGCCGGGTTCCCGAGTTTCAAGAACTGTCAAACCTTTGTCACGAAGAAATTGCGCGAGCAGTCGAGCCTGGGTGCTTTTTCCCGAGCCTTCTCCGCCTTCGAATACGATAAAAGGCATGACGGCGCCTCCGAGCGAGTGAGCAAATTGAATAAAAAAACGTCAATCTTCTGCCCGTGGCAGGGCCCCCGACGTTGGGTTACCATTTTGCACAGAGTGACTTGATGAACAATAGCTGTCCAAAAGTTACGCAATGAGAACTTCCGAGGGCCTTCCGCATGCGGGTGGATTTGCTCACTCTCTATGCTTTGTCAGACAAGGCCCACGCCAAACAGCGTGAGTTGTGGAGAGGTTTTCTTGCGCTCGTGATGCCAATCCTTCTCGAATACGAGGCTTCCGAGTTTGAGCGGGTTCTGGAATCTGCTCAATGTCGCTCTGTTGAAACGATGCTTGCAGCGATCGAAGAACCTACAGATGTGGGTCAGCTTGTGTGGTCTGTATCAGGAACCTTTGCAGAGTTGTTGGGTTTTGAGGCGGAAATGGGTTTGGCTGCTTTTCTCGACGTCAACCTCCCAACCCGCATTCATGCGGTCGGCGGCGGACTGTCTGCGGCCAAAGACGAAGCTATCATTTCACACTGGCTGAAGGCGTTCCGCGAAATACAACAGCGCCCCGAGTTTCTGGAAATCACTTCCGAGTGGAAACGGGCTTTTGATGCCATGCTCGACATCGACAGGGAAGACGAGGAGTCCGACGTTGATGAATCGGAAGATAATGATGAAATTTCGGACGATACAGCAGAGTCGAGCAAATCGGCCTGAATGACTTCCCTAGCGGGATGACTTTTCTTCACTCGGAGCTGAATTCAACGCTGAAGGTCTGCCAAACATTGCGACGTTTTGATTGAATACTTTCGCATCGGATTCCATCTGCAGTCTCTCGGATTCTATGTCCTGCCGTGTTTGGTCTGCTGAAATACAAAAATTGTTCGGAAGGAACTCTTGCGAGCCGGCTTCGAGTTCAAGCAGAGTTGAAGAGATAAGTTCTTTCGGATGTGCAGGCACCAACGGCGGTTGATCGATAAGACTGGAACCGAGCACAATGCCGAATTTCAAGATTTTGTCCGACGAGTCGCGACGCTTCAATGATATGAAATTCACTCCTTTTTCGGCCTCGCAAAAAAGGATTTCTGTTTTCAGCCTTCTGACTTTATAAAAAATATTCCGTCCGAGTTCGTCGACCCTGTCACGCAGCAACATGATTTCAGTCTGCTTTTCGACCGAAATATCAGCCTGCTGACTGACGTATCCGCTGAGAACTGAAGTCTTGAAGATCTGTCTCGAGCAAGGCTCGATCTCTGACTGGACTGCGCTGTTAGGAAGTCGTGCAGGATTGATGCATGCACGGCCCAAATAGATCCAGTTTCCGCTGTTGGCAAAATAATCGGGATACTGGTTTGTCGATACGCCTGTCGAAATTTGCAGACAACCCAGTGTTGATGAAATTTTATTCCAAGTGTTGGCCTTCGGTGCTGCAGTGGAATCAGTGACAACAGACTGAGTTGCTGAATCAGGAATTTCCGAAAAAGAGGTCTTCAGGTTGGCATCGCAACGGATGATTTGGACGAAGTCTGCCTTCTCGGGAGTTTTGAAGGACAGCAGTGGCATCAGTTTTTCACCGATGTCCACAATTGAAACCTCAAATTTTTCCAGCCTCATTGTCGGTCCGTTGAGTTCGTCTGGCGAAACTCTTCGTTTGACCTCATCGGCACCGATGACAGAACCAATTTTTCGACCAGACTCAGAAGACTTTTTCTTCCTGCCCACACAGCCCTGTGAGCTCACGAGGCAGAGGCACAATATAACTGCGCACGCCGAGTTGTATATTCCAAGGGGGCGTCGTGTCAGTGTCTGCATGAAATCCACTTCTTGCTCTCTGCGTAGCTGACCCCTGCGCCAATAATACTCATACAAGCCGATCCCACGCCGTCGCCCATGAATCCCGCCATCATTCCGCCGGCCCATATCACCAGTTTGATTTCCTGCAGCCCTGCAATCGATAAGCCTGCAACGTCGAAGGGAGCCGGCTTTCCTGCTGCCATTGTTTTCAGCGCCCAGCGTTCAAGGTCTGCATTGCATGCCTGAGCGGACTGAACTTCTTTTCTAATGACCGTCTGAACAAGATTCTCCTTCAAGATGTCGCGTTGCGAAGGAGGTGGGTTTTTCTTGAATTCATCCAGGAATGCACGGCTGTTTGAGCACTGTTGTGCACCCATTTGACAAATCTCACCATTGCTCAATGCAAGGAAGCAAGGTTCAGCTGTTTGCGGCTTCGGCTCTGCGGTGCGGGTCATGGTTTCAGAAAACGAAAGATATTTGCACCCCGCCAATGCGCAAAGAGCGAATGCTAATGGAACGATGCAAATCAACTTCATGTTCTTCCCGTGTGAACTCCCGAAACCTCAGTTGGAATTGAGTTTCAACGACGTGTTATGAAAGAACGTGCTGATGTGATTCTGCGTTGAGTCGAGCCAAAGTGGCGTTGAAGTTCCAGGGTAAAAAGTCGGACGGATTTTCCTTCCAGTGTTTTTCGTAACGCAGCAATGCGGTCATGTATTGAACAGGATTGAGTCCATTTTCTTTGGCGGTGAGGAGAATGGACATGTGAATATCACCCACTGCGGCGCCGACGAGGTTTTTGAAGAACATAGAGTTTTTGCGGTGGAGAATTGCTCTCTTTAATAAACGTTCGCACGCATTGTTGCAGACAGGGGCGTTTTCAATCTTGCAAAACGCAGTCAGCTTGTCGAAGTGGTTGAGGTAATAATTGTATGCAGCTCCCAGAGGAGAATTAGGCTCCACGTTTTTATTTCGCAAATCCTCTTCTATTTTGAATTTAATCTTCTCCATTTTTGGGAGTGAGTGTTTTTGATGAAGCATCAATCGTTCCGACGGTGGCCTTTTTATAAGGTCCTTATCGAGCTCAAAGACAGAGCAATACAAAGCCATAATTGTTGTGACGTGTTCCTCAAACACGGGGTTCTCTTTCAGGTCCTTAAACTTCCGAGCCGCATGACTATTACAGTTCGCTTGAACGACATTCAGATCCATGTTCTTGAGTCGAGAGGTATTCGAACTGGATGCATCCATCATCAAGATCACTTGCTCTTCCGTTGTGCGTCCCTTGTTGAGTTTCTCGAAAATTTCACCCGCGTGATGCAAGCCCGAATTGAACAGACAAATTTTCCCTGCAGCAAACTGCGCGATGTATCCCGTTGTGTGAACACCCGTGCGCTCGAGTTTTTTTACATCACCATTTTTCATCAGTTTAAAAGTTTGCGTGAGCTCGTTGATATTGTTGTGTGTGTCATCCATTTGCACAACGTTCACTTTTGCCGCTTCTTCTCGAAGAAATCTTTCAACACGATGCAGTACGTTTCCACAATTTTCAAACAAATCCCACTGCGTGCTGTCTGGAATTCGATAACCCAAGCATGCTGTTACCTCTTCAAGACGAAACGATGGCATTCCGTAGGCATAGCGCAGTGCACACATTAAAGCGGCAGTATCAACAGAGAAACTTCCGATACGAGTCTCTTGAGCCTCAGCACATGCAGCTTCACTTGTTGTGCCGCAGGACAAACACCGACACGTTTCGATTTGATGATTTTCTTCAACCAAACCAGCGATTCGAATGATCGTCACAGATTTTTTGTGGGCTCTGTGCATTGTCTTGCTGCATGATGGGCATTTCAGATCCTCTGCTTTGAGCGCATGAGTTTTTTTGATTGGAGTGCGTCGTTCGGTATTTTTAGACTTCTTTTCTAGTTCTTCATCATTGTCAGGAAAAACCGGATTTTCAAGTGGGAGATCTGATTTTTGTTCTTGGTCAATTTCAGACAAATGAGGCAATGATGAAGGCTCTTCGAACAAGCGTTGTACAGCGAAAATTCCAGAAGCTTCTTTGAGTTGTTTTCTAATTGCAGCTCTAACTGCGGTCGTTACGTCATCGTGGTCTCTGATAATAATTCGTAACTGTTCTGCAATGTCTGGAGGAAGTGTTACTTTCTCCAGAGCCTTTTTAATCTCTGCGTAATTTTGTGATTTAAGTGTATAGGAAATCATGTTTTTCATAGAGACTAGTTACACATAAATCGAAACCAAATCAAATTTATTTATTAATATTTTTTCTCCAAACG
>JBEDKY010000045.1:0-10326 GCA_041171905.1 Pseudomonadota bacterium | reverse complement strand
CCGCTGCACTGAGCGCGCAGGTCGATGGCTGGAACGTTCTTCATTTCGAGCTTGTTTTGCAGAACGGTCCCGATGCCCGGGAAGAAATAGTCCGGAGACAAAGTCGCAGCGATAATCATATCGCAATCTTGCGGGGTAACCCCTGCACGCTGGCAGGCCATTTGGATAGCTGGAATCGCCAAATCGGATGTGGTGGTGCCAGGCTCGACAAATCGGCGTTCACGAATTCCCGTCCGCTCAATGATCCAGTCGTCACTCGTGTCCATGTGTTTGGACAAGTCGAAATTCGTGACAACCCGTGACGGCACATTATGACCAACTCCGCGAACGACCGAACTGAACACATTCGTCATTTGTAACCTCCGGATTCAACCGCTTTTTGAATGCCGCGAAATCTTACCCACAGACTGACCATTTGGACAAATTTTCTTATTCTTCCGGCTCGTGGGATATTTGGCGCGCCCGCTGCAATGATGTTAAGCATTAACGGTTCATAGGAGTTTCAGATGCTGATCCGCCTGCACGTCCAGAATCTTGCCATTGCTGAAAATGTATGCGTCACATTGACCCATGGTCTAAACATCATCACCGGTGAGACCGGTGCCGGTAAATCACTTCTCGTTGATGCACTCGCACTTCTACGCGGATGCAAGGCTGACCTCTCGCTGATCCGCGACGGCACCGACTCGGCATCCGTGAGCGGCAGTTTCCGACTCAAACCAGAATCTCAGGTGTGGAGCCTCTTGGAGGCAAACGGCTGCATCCGAGATTCCGATTCACCCGACGAAGTGACTATCCGCAGGGTGCTCAGCCGCTCCGGCAAACACCGCTGCTACATCAACGACACGCAAATCAGCACACGCGTGCTGCAGGATGTTTCTGCTGAACTCATCGACATCAGCAGCCAATTTGAGAACCAAAAGCTGCTCAATCCGGAAACCCACACATGGTACCTCGATGAATTTGCAGGCAGCACTGAACTCAGAGTCGAGTACGCTGAATCTTGGAACATGGCCTGGACTCACGTCGCTGAAATCGAACGACTTGAGCGGGAACTGTCGCTGCAAAAGCGGGAGCAGGATCTCTGTCAATTTGAACTCGACCAAATCGATCAGGCCGATTTGCGCGACGACGAATGGACCCGTGTTCAACGCATTGTCGCTCTTGGGCAAAAGGCCGCACAGGCAGGCCGCCTGACCGGCGACTTGCGATACATGATCTCCGACTCCGAACAAAGTTTTGTGTCGCAGCTAAATCTTTGCCGCAAATCGGTCGAACGTCTCGGCAAACTCGCAGGCAACGAGACTCTCCCCCTGAACACCGAGAAAATTGACGAGATCTCCGCGCATATTGAAGACCTGCTGCAGCAGCTAGACTCAACCGAAGATCTCTTCCGCATCGACGAGCATGAACTCCAAGAGGCTTTTGCACGTTCGGAAACATACAACACACTACTTCAGAAATTTGGACCTTCGCTTGAAGATATTCGCGCGCACCGCGAGCAATGCCTGCAAAAATTATCCGAAAGCAGCGCACTGAACGAACAGCTTGCTCAGGCCCGCACGTCGTTCCGACAGGAAGTCAATGCAACGATCGCCCTTTCGGCAGAGCTCAGCAAAAAGCGCAAGGCCGGCCTTGCCGGCATCAGTCATGCAATTCAAAAGGCACTCGCAGAGCTCGGTATGCCGCGCACTCAATTCATCTGCGAATTACAGACTGGCAGCACTACTGCGCCGCTGCGGAGTGTGGGCGCTTCGGCAGCAGAGCTGCTTTCAACCGAGGAATTGGAAATTTTCGTGCGCCTGTCGCGCATGGGTGCAGAGCGCGCACAATTTCTGATGAGTGCAAATGCCGGAATCGCGCCACAGCCCATTGAACGCGTCGCGAGCGGTGGCGAACTTTCTCGCACCATGCTGGCCATCAAGAGCGTCCTGTTTGCCGACGGTGCGGTCAGTGTCTTTGTCTTCGACGAAATTGATACCGGCATCAGTGGCAGCATTGCTTCAAAAGTCGGTCGAAAAATGGCCGAATTCTGCTCGCGCCGTCAGGCCCTCTGCATCACACATCTCGCACAGGTCGCATGTTTTGCAAACTGCCATTTTATTGCCGCCAAATCTCTCAAAAAAGGCAAAACGGTGGCAGAAATAAAGGTGGCATCGGCAGAAGAACGTCTGCAAGCTCTCGCCGGCATGGTTGCCGGTGAACGGGTGACGAAAGAAAGTCTTGCGCAGGCCAAAGCACTGCTGTCTGAAGCACGGGGAGCACCTCTCTGATGACAACACAATCATTTGCAGCTGTCGCTTACTTAAACATGCTTCCGTTTTTTGCTGATGACGCTTCAATCAGACTTTATCCAACGCCACGAACCCTCAACTCTGAAAAACCCCAATGCAACGCCTACTGTTCTTCTTTGATTGCGGGACTTTCGGACGGCAACAGGCCGCTGACTTCCCAACTCGGGGTATTCTCTTCAGGCGCCGTGCAGAGCGTGTTTATCGAACCAGTGATCCACTCCGAGACACACGCAAAATTCTGGAAGCAACTTGAAGAATTTTGGTCCCATCGCCATCCCAGCCCCGCAGAGGCACTGCGCGACTCGGAAACGCACGGTCGAATTGTTTTGCGCAGTTCGGGCGCCAGCGAACAATCCGTCTGGATGTTGAAAGTTCTGTCGGCGCTCGGCGGTTTCTCGATCGAAGTGCTCATCGACTCCCCATCCACGCCGCCCTCAACCAGCAGCGCCTCAAACGGCGAAAAAAAGCCGCCTGAGGCACGCCTGTGGATTGGCGATCCCGCACTCGAGCGCAGGCTACAATCGCCAGATGCCTACCGCATCGATCTCGGACAAGTCTGGAACACGCACATGGGACACAGAGCCTGGTTTGCCGGCTGGTTTACTCCATCCGCTCAAGTCCATCACACGTCTCAGACCGTTGCTGAGCTCTACGGAAGAATCAAAGTCTGGCAACAGGGCAGTGAATTTTTCCGCTGGTGCGCAATTCACAAATTTCTGCAACTGCAGGACAGTCCGCTCCTCAAGCAACACTCCAACGATGGCCAGCAATTGCCGAATACAGGAGACGAACAACACTGGGACATCCGTGATGCACTCAGCGATTACTTTGCATGTCTGGAATTCACTGTCAGCGAAGAAGAAGGAAAGCGTCTGCTTGAATTCTATTTAGAGCTGCACAAAGCATTCGGCCAATGGCAGGCTGCGCAAGACCAAAAGCAAAGCGCGCAGCGTGCTGCTTCCAACACGCCACGCGCTGCTTCTGTCACTGCCGGCTGACTTTCACATCAACATTCGTCAAGCCAATTCCATCTGCGTTCAGCAGTTTGATTTCGCCCGCAATTCCATATTGTCCACCTGTGAAAAGCGGGTCTGCGAGCAAGCGACTTGCCGTTGCGTCGAAACCATATCCAACGGTGAAACGATTTTCAGCGGATGCGTCGCGGCTGACACGCAGCTGTCCCGCTTCGGGTTTCGCATTCTGGATGAGCTCAGTGGAAATGAATCCTGCTTTGTCTGCAGGAACATCGTAAGGATCGATCCGAACGGCATAGAATTTCCCGGTTTGTGGTGCAAAGGCACCACGCTCGTCGGCGGTAGCGGAACCACTGCGGGCCACTGCCTTGCAGATTTTCAATGCCTCATCATCGCACTCATCGATCACCATGTCGATGTCCAAGCCTTGCATGGACGAGGTCGTCGTGACCGTCACCCGGCCAGTTCCTTCCGCATAGGTTCTCGCCACTTTGCCCGCCGCCGACGGAATGATCATGAGTCCTGAGGACGGAGTGATTTCATGCTGGGTTTTGCCGAGCAGTCCATTGAGCAAAAACTGGCTCTGCTCCGCGCTGGGTGTCGCATCAAACGTGCTCTCTTTGAGTTCGACGGGGAACTCTCCGGAGGCCAACGTTGAGGGGAGCAAATCTAGATCCGCAATTTCAGCAAAAGTCGCATAATCTATGTTCAGCGAGTAGCTGCTGAGCGGAAATTGAAAGCGGCCGAAGACGTGCAGATCCCAGATTCCTGCCATGGGATTCATCTCGGTGAAGCCGGTCACAAGACGATTGTTGATGGGTGCTCCGAGCGAACTACAACTTTGCGCGACGCTGCCGAGCATGGCCAAGTCTGCAGGCGTGCGTGTGTTTCCACCAGCAAGCACCGACAAACTCACAGCCGAGCAAGAGCGTCCGTTGTCTGCAGCATTGGCCTTCGGAACCTCAAGCGCAACGCGCAAAACACTCACGCCTTTGGGAACTCGCACATAATGTCTGTCCACCATAAAGCTGCCGATCTGTTTTGAGAGCGAAAACTTTGCCTGCATGGAAGCCGAGTGGTGCGGCATCGTAAGATAAACTGGAATTTCAAACGCCGCAGTCACATCGCGCTGACCATTGACAACCTTGTACGCGCGAATGATCGCTCCGTGATCGCCCGCAGGAAGATCAGCAAGCAGTGATTTTCTCAAGCACAGGTAAAGGGCACTGGCACGCGAAGGATTGAGCCCCGTACGCGCACCGGCGGGCAAATCAACAGCGCCAGAACCGTAAATGGTCAGCGAAGGACTTTCACCGATACTCTCGTCATTGCAACTCACCGCTTGTGGAACGCCGACCTTCAACCAAGCACTGCGTGATCCATAATAGGTTGTCTCGAGGGCAAAACTTTCGGCGCTTGTGTTGAGTTGCCGCAACAGGTCGCCAACATTGCTACTGCCCAAATCCTTGAGGTTCAAATTGCGGTTGAAATGAACTTCAACAAGATTTTCTGCCTCTTGTTCGGTGAGCCAGATGCCCTGACCGAATTTTCTTTCGGTCTGTGGGCTGCCGACCAAAGCGCCCGTGTCGAACGTCTGTGTTCCGTCATATCTCATGCCGTTGCCCAGCGAGCGGAGCACACGCACCTTGTAGTCGAGCGAGGCGCTGCGTGACTTGCCGATCGAGCCTTCGCCGGTCAACTCAACACCCGATGGGATCTCAATGGCTGCTTTTTTCTTAAGTAGCTCCCAAGCGCGCGGCAGCGAAACCATTCCATAGCCCTGATCGATCCACGTGTAGACACCCTTACTCGAGGCACCGGTGAGCGGGTTGAACGAATTAACCTGAAACGGACGCGCGGAATCAAGAATAATTCTGCGAATCGTCAGCGCATCTGTCGGCAGCGGACGCTGCGGGTTTTTGGCATTGTAGATTTTGGCCGCATCAACCAGCAGAGCAATAGCGCCCGCCGCCGCAGGAGCGGCCATTGATGTTCCCCAGTAAACATCCAGTCCCGCACGGCTGCCGCTGGCAGAGTTGAGTTGAATCGTACTCAGCTGGGTGCCTGGCGCGGCGATGTTGGGCTTGAATCCGCCGGCGGCAGTTGGACCGCGCGAGCTGAAATACATGACGAAATCTTCATCCTGAGCGCTCGCCGCCGACGAAGCCGAACGGCTGGCCTGCCACTGATATTGTTTGGCGATCATTCCCTGTGTTGCGGTGGCAGCAACGCTCAAGGCATGGCGCGCTGTCGACGGGCTGCCGACAGTTTGTCTTCCAGGCCCTGAATTCCCAGCCGAAATCACAAACAGAACATCATAGAGTTCAGTCAGTCGGTTGATGATTGTTTCCTGAACGCCATAGCCGTCGTTTGCCGAAGACAAGCCGCCCAACGACATGTTGATGATTTCAGCACCACTGCGCGCCAAGTCAATAATCGCCTTCGTCGCGTTGCAACCGCTGTTGTTCGAGCAAACTCTGTTGATCATGAGTTCCGACTCGGGCGCTACACCGCGCGCCTGAGTGTCTGCGGCATCGTTTGAAACCATCCTTTGTGCACCGATGATTCCTGCCACGTGACTGCCGTGATTGCCTGGATCAAAACCGACCAGCGCAACCCGCACAAGCTTTTCCGAAGGAGCTGAGGGATCAGCCGGCGGAACTTCAATTTCCGAAATCGAAAGGCCAATTTTCTCGCTCAAGACATCCGCGGTTTCGGATGTCTTGTTGAAGTCTCCCATCGCCTTCACAGCACGGAAGTCTTTTGTTCCGGAGAAGTCGATATAAACCTTCTCCCCGCGCCCGGAAGGAATGATGAAGAAATAAAATTTGTCGTCATTTTTTCCGTTGCCGTTGATGTCAACCTGTTCATCTTCGCTGGCAAAGGAAGTCTCGCTAATCAAACCAAGACGCGCCGCCGTTCCGCTTTCGCTCAATTCAGAGTGCAGGCGTTTGGAGAGAACAAATTTTTCTCCACTGATGCTCTGAAATGGCAGCAACAGCTCCCCGTTTTCGCCGGTCGAAAGCGAACCGTCGGCAAACACCTCGGGTGACAGGTATTCGGCGTCGATCAGAACACTGACAGCACCTTTGGAATTCACAGAATCTGTCGATTCGTCACGCGCCACTTTGATAAGAGCACGCTGCGATACAAATCCGGCGCCTTCGTTGGTGGAATCTTTCATGTAGGTGATACGCCGGCGCTGAGCCTGCGAGCTTCTGAATGCAGGATGGGCATAGGTGATCCCTGTGTCAGTCACACCCACGCGGACACGTTCACCCGTTGGAGTTTGTCCGAGTTCTGCAGCCGCTTCGCGCAGGAATTGACTCACTCCCATGCGTTCAATGCCGGAGAGCTGTTCGGCCGACTTTCCGGTTGCTGACTCGCGTACAGATGAGCGCTCCCTGCGGTAGGAGTCCGGCTTTGCGTTCGCCTGAACACGCGGGGCTAGAACGATGTCGGCCTCAAGTCCGCCAATTCCGCTCAGGCGGCTGTAGTCGGAAACAGCAATCCAACCGGAAAAATAACCCACGTCTGGTGCGTAATAGAGATTGCTCAATTCCGCGCGTGAACTAATCCGCGCAACGATATTTCTGAGCAGCTTCTCGGTCTGGCGAGTTTTTTCTGCGGCCGGCAGATTCTGAAGCGCGCCGTTGGCCTGCACCCGTGCAAAGCCCGCGTCCGACAACAATCCTTCGACGGGAATCATCGCCTTGCCACCCGACGCATACCGAACCGGCAGGTGCGTTTCGGGAGTCAGATCGAGGCGATTGGCGCCGCGCGGCAGAGCGGGAAGCTGAGTGTCGGGCAAAGTCGTTTGTCCCGATTTTGTCTGGGGCTCGAGTCCGTTCACATCGTCGGCGAGGCTGCCGGCAGGCTGTTTGGATGCAAGCCAGCCGCAGCCAGCGACGGAATAGAGGCTCAATGCCGCAAAGGCGGCTTTATATTTGAATTTCATTGACGGAAATCCCCCCGTTTGGCCCAACGGCCAAGTGGTAAGGCTTTCCGGCTGAAACGTCAACCGAAATTTTTGAGAAAAATCAGATATTGGCTATTGCAGAGGGGCCGTGTCGCCCGATTCACCACGGCTTTGTTGCGCGAATGAACGAATGCGCTCAGCAGTTTCCGCATCCGGTGCACCGAGACTCAGCGCCTGCTCGGCCTGTGCGGCGAAACTCTTCGTCTCTTGCTGCAAACGTTCCGCACCCTGCGAAATCTGCGCACGGATTCCTTCGACGTCTGCAGGATTCAGAGTGGGAGGAAGTTCAACTGCCAAAAGAATTTTTGCAACCTCTTCCGCAAGTTTGGCTGTCTCATAGTAACCAGCCGAACAGTATTCGAGACCCGGGACCTCACATGCAGCCAAGAACATCCCCTTGGCTCTGTCGTAGTCTGCAAGAACAGACTTAATCGCCTGCGTAAGATTTTTCTGGTTTTGTATGTTGCGATTGCGGATTGCAGGAGCATCAAGGTAGGCGATGCTGTATTTGGCTTTGGCCTGCAGTCTGAAACCTTCTTGCGACACTGGCTTCAGACTTAGCAGACGCGCAGCTGTCTTGCGCGCCAACGGTTCGACGCCCTGACGGAGCTGAACAAGAAGAATTTGCGAACGCAGATAGATCTCGTCGTCGGCAGAGCTAATGAACTTCATCATCCGCTCGTAGGATGCGATTGCCTCGGCAGGGCGACCGAACTTGAAATATGTGTCCGCAATTTCCTTCGCAATCTTCAACTTTTCAGAGTTGCTGTTGAGCTGTCCGAGATAATTCTCGCAGTGAGCAATCGAATTTGCAAAACGGCCGAGTGATTTGTGCATTTCAGCCGATCGCAGCCATGCGGTCCGCTTTATGCCGTCCTGTGGGTACTTCTTTGCAAAGTCCTCATAATGCTTCGCGGCACGCAGAAACTGCGCGATGCCGCGCGAGAGTTCCGCAGCCTGCCAAGTCGTTTCCTTCACGTATCCAGAAGTCGGATAAGCCTTCAGCAGCGTTTCCATCTGCGTGACCGCAGCATCCGTTTTCTTCGCCTGCAAGAAATTTCTCGCGGCAAGGTCGAGAGCAGTGGCAGCGTTTTGATGCTTCGGAAACTCTTTCTGGAATGCCGCAAAACGATTGGCCGCAGCCTCAAACTGCCCCTGTGCGGACAATTGCTGCGCGTGAGAATAAACCGCGTTTTCAACAATCACCTGCAAATTTCTGTGAACGGGCTTGCTCGGGACAATTTTCATCCGAAGCGCGAGACGCGCAACTTTTTCGACGTAAGGCCAATCCTTCTTATATTCCGCAGACTCCAGAAGATAACTGACCGACTCACCCGCATACTTGCTGCGCGGGTACTTTGAGAGCGCGTCATCAAATCTTTGCCGCGCGGGATTCTCCTGGCCAATGACATGCGTCATGTACGCAGCCTGAAAAACAGACTGTTCGAGTTCGGAACCCGTCACGACGGATTTCATTTTATCGAGCGTCACAACATACGCCTGCGCCATCTGCTCATCGCCATTGAGCTTACGGTTACGGACAAATTTTGGCTCTGCGGAAATCCCGAGCAACGACTCGCGCGCACGCAACGAATAGCGCAGCGCGGACAAAAGGACAGCCCGATCCTTTGTCTGCCCTGCCAAGGCATCTGCACGCATCGCGACATCACCAGCGCGTCTGCTCTTCCAGAGCAGTTCAATCACCTTCAAAGTCCAGTCTTCACGCGCGGCATAGTCGGTCGAATTTTGCACAAAAAAGTCGTGCAATGAAACGAACCGAGCAATGCTCTCGCCGTCAAGTTTGGACTGCGCCTGGGCATGCGCAAGATTCTGCGTGTAAAGAATTCTCCCGGGGAGCTGAGTCCTCAGGATATCACCGCTTTTGAATACGCGCTGCCACTGTGACTGACCGGAGATCAGGTCGCGTGCCGCAAGATTGATGTCCAGTATGCGTAGCTCCAAATAAGCCTTGAATGAGTTTGAGTACTCGCCCAAATCCTGGATGTCGGCATATATCTTGGCAGCGCGGCCGGGTTGTTTGGCAATATTATTCAGCGCGACAGTCTCACTGTAGTTGCGCGCGACATCTATCGCACCAGCACCCTGCATGGACTGAATCACTTCGCCATCAACATTCAAAGCATCACGCTGCAAAGCAGCTTGCCGGAGTCGGTTGAGCACACGGCCCAGCAGCGGTCCTGTTTTGCCGTCCGAACGTTTGAAGCGGTCCATGTCCTTGAGCGCTTCCTGAAAAAGCGCGGTGGCCTGACCATACTGTTTCTTTGCCAACGCAGCCTCACCGGATAAATATCTGAAGGCTGCGCGCGCGCCTGCCTCATTTGCATTGTTGGCGGCGAATTCAAGATTTCCGAAAGAACTCGTCGCCTTTCCGGCCTCGTAATCAAGCACAATTCCAACCAGCGCGACGCTCTGTTGCTCGGCGGTTCGGTTTTGTCCGACAAAGCGCAGTGCCTCTTCACGAGCACTGGGATCTCCCATTTTCAAACGAGACATAAGCTGCAGCGAACGAAGAGCAACCACACGCTCATTTTTGGGGAATGATTTTGTAAGACTGTCGATGGCATTAACGAGTTGCCCGCGCGCAGAACGCGTGAAGTGGAACAGATCGGGATATCGGCTGTCTGTTCCGCCTGTTGCCCGCAAATATTCAACGTATATCGCCTGCTCTTCGAGGAGTTTCACAAGCCGCAGTCCAACGTTGAGCGACTGCTGTGATTTAGCCGGCTGGACTTTGTACTCAGCCTCAACCTGTTTGATTTGAACCGCGCGCGTCGCCGCCGCCTGAGCACTCAAACTCAGCGAACCAAAATCAGAACCGACAGCATCCGCAAAGTTCACAGTTGTGGGATTGACCGGTGGCTTGAACAAGGGAGGAAATGCTGGTGTCCAAACTGCGGAACCGGCCGCCGCCACAGGACGCGAGGACGATTTGGCCGCTTTGCCCGCTTTGGCCGACAGGGAAACGTCGCCTTGAGCCGAGGCCGTGGGAATTTCAGCAATACCCAGTCCAGCAATCAAAGTAACAATCGCCCACAGGGAACGATACCGAATCGTGATC
>JBEDKY010000044.1:0-3173 GCA_041171905.1 Pseudomonadota bacterium | reverse complement strand
ACTCCGATCAGTGGCACGATCGTTTTCAAAAAGTCATTTTGGGAGAAAAGCTGCCCGAGCATCTGCCGCATATGAAAGATGGAGAGAGCGTATTGGATCTTCTCTGCTCGCACAGTGGCACGGCCCGTCATATCGTGCGCAAACTCTGCCGGCGGTTTATCTCGGACGAGCCGCCCGAATCGCTGGTCTCCAAGGTTGCTGCATCGTTCCTGTCGCGCAAAGACTCACCAACGCAGATTCGCGACACACTTCAGGAAATATTGATATCGGCTGAATATTTATCTGAAACGGCGGGTAAATTTAAGCGCCCTGTCGAATATGTGGCAAGCCTGATCCGTGCTTTGGATAGCTCGTTTGAGCCCTCGGAGCGGTTCGTGGCAGGAGTGAATCGCAGCGGGCACAGGCTTTTTGGTTGGAGAACTCCTGATGGCCCTCCCGATGTTGCTCAGCCATGGCAATCGCCTCAGAGTGTCATCGAAAGGTGGCGTTTGTCCCAGCAGATTATCGCAGGCCAGTTGGCAGGATGTGAGATTAATTTTCTTGCCTCGGCAGGTCACGCGTCAACGCCTCTGCAGCTCGTCGATCACTTCGCCGGCCGAATGCTTGGTCCGAGGGTTTCGCAGTCTTTGCGTGAGCAGCTCATTGCGCGCGCGGCTGGTGGTCGTCGGCAGGACGCGGCATTGCCCGAGTCGTTGTTGCGTGAGCGCTCGCAGCAGGTGGTCGAATTAATTTCCATGAGTCCCGAATTTCAGCAAAGGTAGTTGTTCAATGACGCTGCGCATCAAGCGACGTGAATTTCTATTCGGAGTGGCAGGCGGCGTGTCGAGCGTTTGCCTTCTGAACTCGCTTCCTTTCGCGCGGCTGGCATGTCCCGAGGCACGCGCCGATTTGTTGGACAAGAATCGGCATGTGCTGGTTGTTGTTTTTCTGCGTGGAGGATTCGACGGACTCAGTCTCATTTGCCCAACCGAAGGTCAGGATCGGCGTGACTACGAATCAGCGCGGCCGCATCTGGGGTTGCCGCTGACCGGACCATTTGCAGCCCTTCGGCTGGATGATCGTTTTGCCATCAATTCAGCGGCACAGCCGTTGCACTCGCTATTCAATGAGAAACGTTTGGCGTTCATTCAGGCGTGTGGTCTTCCTGTCCCATCACGCAGTCATTTTGCTGCGCAAACGCTTATGGAATTGGGAGTCAGCCGGACGGGCGAGGACAACCGCGGCTGGCTGACGCGATTCATCGAACAAGTTCCATGCAAGGCTGCCGCGGTCGGAGCGCTGCGCCCTACTTCTTTGCAGGGTGCTCCCGGTATCATGGCCTTTGCTCGGCTCAAAGGGCTTGGACTCGAGGGCAGCTCGGCACAACAAGTTCAACTGCGCAGTGCCCTGCGCAAGCTGTACGGCGAATCTGGACAAACGGCTTCTTACGGTCAGACGGCCCTGAATATGCTCGACGAGCTCGAAGACATATTTCTTCGTCCGCAAGGCAAGGATAAATTCGATCTTCCCAGCGGCGAGATTGCGCAGAAGCTGGCCATTGCCGCACACCTTCTTCAGCGCGATGAAAAACTGCAGCTCGTGACACTCGACATCGGCGGTTGGGATACCCATCGGCAGCAGGGAAGCACCGGTGATGGTTACTTTGCCAAACAACTCGGGCTTCTTTCGCGTTCTCTTGCAGATTTCTATCAACAAATGCTGACGATGACCAACGCATGGGTCACGACTGTTGTGATGAGTGAGTTTGGACGACGTCTCAAGGAGAACGGCAATCGGGGAACCGACCACGGACACGGCAATGTGATGATGGTCATGGGTCCGCGCATTCGCGGTGGGATGTTGCATGGCCGCTGGCCCGGACTTGCCAATGAGAATCTGTTTGAGCGTTCCGACCTTGCAGCGACCACAGACTCCCGCCTCGTGCTCCACAGGTGTCTTCAGACAATCGCTCCGCAGTTGACAATGAATGCGGTGTTTCCGCGGGCTGAATCGTCGTCCGCATCTGAACTCAATTTGCTGCTGTGAGCTCATTTAAAAGAGAAATGAACTCATGTTCAAAGCATCCAAGGCAATGAATCAAGGTCTGTGTTTCCACCCGAAAGAATGACACCAATCTTTCCCTGCACGTGTGCGAGTTTGCCTTCAAGAAGTGCTGCTATGGGAACAGCTGCCGACGGCTCGATGAGTTGTTTGCTGCGCTCCCACATAAAGCGCATTGCTGTGATGATTGACTCTTCGCTGACGGTCAGGACGTCATCGACGCACTCGCGGATGATTGGAAAGTTGATTTGGCCCAGTGAGGTTAGAAGTCCATCGGCGATGGTCTTAGGGTTGTGCGAAGGAATGATGTGTCCAGCAGCGAACGAACGCGCAGCATCGTCGGCCATTGCGGGCTCGACACCGATGACACGGGTTTTTTTTGACATCAGCTTGGCAGATAGCGCAGTTCCGGCGAGTAGCCCGCCGCCTCCGACAGGTGCCAGGATGAGGTCAAAGTCGCCCACGTCCTCAATCATTTCCGCAGCAGCCGTGGCCTGTCCCGCGATGACTGCAGGGTCGTCATACGGGTGAACAACTGTCGCTCCGGTTCTTTCAATGACCGATTGCTGGGATGATTCCCGTGCTGCGAGAGTCGACTCACAAAAAGTGATCTCTGCGCCGTAACCCGCGACTGCTGCTTTTTTAACTTTCGGAGCGTTGTCCGGCATGACTATGTACGCAGGGATTTTTCTGATGCGTGCGGCAAGCGCGAGTGCCTGTGCGTGATTCCCCGAAGAATGCGCAACAACCCCGCGAAGTGCCTCTTCGTTGTTCAGGCTGAATACGGCATTGCAAGCGCCACGGAATTTGAATGCTCCCACCCTTTGCAAATGCTCGCATTTGAGAAAAATGTTTTTGCCTGTGACCCGATTGAGTGATTCACATGTCATGACCGCCGTTCTGTGCGCGTAAAGCTGAATGCGCGAAGCCGCCTCGCGGATCGAGTGGATATCTAGGCGATGTTGTGCGTGGCTGACGTTCATGGCTTTGTCCTACTTCAGTGGCTCTTCGGTGTACTCGGGGAACGGGTTCTTATCCTTGTTCGGATGATTTACCTTGTACGCAGTTTCCATATACCAATTGAAAAATGCCTGCCATGATTGGTCTTTGACAAACTTCCACAGCGGCATGTC
>JBEDKY010000043.1:0-8328 GCA_041171905.1 Pseudomonadota bacterium | reverse complement strand
ACGTTTGGGTGCGGGGGAGTTCGGATACTCGGGCGACGCAATCACAACAAAACAACGGCTAAGACCATCGTGGCGATAGCGGCCAAGTTGCTGCAGACTGCTTGGCCATGGCTTGTTTCGTGAAGTCAGCCAAAGACTCAGCAAGAATTCGCGACCGAGACTCGGCAAAATGACCTGCGTTTCGGGATCTCCAAGTCTGCAGTTGTATTCAAGCACCTGAGCGCAGTCATTGTCGTCGACCATCAGGCCGGCAAACAGAAATCCGCGATAGGGATGACCATCGTCCGAAAGTTGTTTGAGAGTTTTCTTGAAAACGCTGACGATTTGTCCATCGAGTTTTTCCGAGATCGGCACCGGACACACCGAACCCATCCCACCGGTGTTCGGGCCGGTTTGGCCATCGTCGCGCCGTTTGAAATCCTGCGCGTAGGGCAACAGCAGGAAATCCTCACCGCTGCACAGAGCAATCGCAGAAATCTCTTTGCCGTAGATGAGTTTCTCGACAAGGAATTGCGGCTCTCCCTGCTGCTTGGAGAAGGTGTCGACGGCCAGAGTTGCGAGTTCCTGTGTCCATACGGGCAGATTCTCACGGAAATGAGCGAGTGCATCAGCACGTTCCTGCGCATTTCTGACAAGGCAGACACCTTTGCCTGCCGCCAGTGATTCGTACTTGAGAACATAAGGATATTCATCAAGAACGGGATGCGAGGCATGGCTCTCTGAAAGCGAGGAGAGTTCACCCCAGCCAAGAGTCCACGATTCTGCGGTCGGGCAGCCCGAACGTCTGAGAATATTCTTGGTGTAAATTTTTGAGGATTCGAGCATGGCGCCCTGGAGGTCGGGTGCCAGACATGGAATATTTTTGGCGCGTAGTTTTTCAGCGAGCCCCTGAGCAATCGGTATTTCGGGCCCGAATACGGCCCAGCCAATTTTCTGTTTTTGGCAGAAGGCGATCAGTTCCTCCTCAGAAATTTTGCCGAGCGAGGCCTTTTTGCCGCCTGTCCAGCTGTCGCGGCCGGGCCAGCAATAGACGACGTCTACTTCCGCAGCCCTCTCGATGCAGCTTGCAATTGTATAGTCGCGTCCGCCGTTGCCGATGACCAGTATTTTTGCCGGCAGGCGCTGGGCCGATTCGGCTTGACGCACCGTCACAGGATCAACAGGCCAAGGCTGCAGGTGGGGCGCAATCACATCCCATGGAGTGAGTTGCGGAAAAAAACGTGAAAATAATTTTTGATATTGTCCGGCCAGGCCTTCCGCCAGACGTCCGCGCAAATTATTGCGATCCCAAAACGAACGCAGGACGAAGGGCTGATTCCGCTCGTTGTCGTCGGCTGTCTTTTCCCAGTCGGCCAATTCTTTCTGAACGATTTCGCGCAGCCATTCTTTTGAGAGATGTTCGATGCGTCCATCATTGAAGTGCCGCAGGTCCACGAAACGGGACGCGTCGGGAGTGTGCAGCTCGTCCACCAGCATAAGCTGATGTTTGTCATCAAGAGCAAACTCATACTTCGTGTCCAGAAGCAGCAACCCTGCTTTGTGACTGAGATCCTGACCACGCTCAAAAACTTTCACAGCCTTGTCTTTGACTTGCGCGAGCAGATCCTTGGCGCTGATGGATGTTGTCTGGTGAAGATTGGAATTGTTTTTGAGCCATGAGTCGACGTGTTCAATGGCCTGAGCAAGGGTCACGGTCTCATCGTGGCCGAAAGCGGCCTTAGTCGTGAAGGTAACAACGGGAGCATCGAATCGTGCGTGTTGTTTGAGTCCTGCCGGCAAGTCGATGCCAAAGCTGCGCGCAACCTCGGCGGACCCGCCGCTGCTGTAGGCTCGCCATAAACTACCCGAGAGTGTCGCGCGGACGATGACTTCAAGAGGCAACACATGTCCGGACCTCACCAGCATGCTTTGCGAATCCAGACAGGCAACGAAGTGATTGGCGACAATGTCTCGCGTCTGCGTGAAAAAATAAGCCGAGATGGCCTGTAAGATTTGTCCCTTGTTTTCGATTTCAAATGGCAGCACGCAGTCGAAGGCCGAAATACGCTGACTGGCGGTAAGAATTCTCAGAGATCCGCCAATCGCCGTATTGACGCGAACTTTTCCAAATTGAACGGCAAACTCTTGTGCGCTCATGAACGACCCCGCGACAGACTGAGAAGAGAATCCAATTCGTTTTGCATCTGTTCAAATTTGTGTTGCATCTCGATTGGCTTGAGATTTCCACCCTCACAGATGGCACGGCTCACCGGAAAGATAATTTCCTGAGCAAGCGTTGCTGTGCGGTTGACTGCAGACTCGAGCGAAACTCCCTGCGCGCCGATTCCGGGCATCAGCAGCGGCATCTGTCCGCGCAAAATGATTTCGTTGGTCATGGCATCCTGCCGGTTCGCGCCGACCACCAGACCGAGATGGGCACCCAGTGATCCGCTGGGATCGAGTGTGAGGTGTGCGTCATGACAAGCTTCTGCGATTGCGCTGTATGAGTTTTGCAACTCGGCGAGTTTCTTCTGCGGGAATTCGCTGGTGGCTCCTAGGACGAAGACACGTGAAGACGCGCCGCGCAGACTCAGCGCTTTTTGCAGTGCCGAGCCGATAATGTGCTCACCCATGAAGGGATTGACAGTCACACCGTCGGCTTTGAGATGATCAAAGGCAAAGTCAAGATAGTGGCTGAGGCTGTTGCCGATTTCGCCGAATTTTCCGTCGAGCAAAATGTTTGTCTTGTCGCCAAGTGTTTCGCAGGCGAGCTCGAGCTTATCGATACCGAGCCTTCCCCAGCGCAGAAAAAAAGCCAAATTGAGTTTGACCCATTGTGGCTTGCGATCCAGCAAGTCAAAAAACTCGAGGTGATTGTCAAAGCAGTCGAGCCAGTCTTTTTGCAGACCGGACCGCGGCATCGGATCGAAACCAAGGCAGAGAATGCGGGCTCCGGTCGGGCGGTTGGCAGCTGTACTCATGTTCAGACACCTTTTTGTTCAGGAAAAGTTGAACGTAAAAACTGAATGTGTTTGTCGAGCTCGAAGTGTGAGCTGCCATTCAAAATCACATGACCCATCTTGCGCCCGCGGCGGACTTCAGGCTTGCCGTAGAGCATAGCCTCACAGACTGCGGAATGAGACGTGAGCTGATTCGGCCAAAATGCACTTCCTTGACCCCACAAATCGCCGAGTGTGTTCAGCATTGCCCATACATCGCCTGTTTGCGGCTCTCTGATTTGACAGGGCTGGTCGAGAAGAATGTGGGCAAGCAGATCAAACTGGCTGCGCGAAAGACTTCTACGGCTGACATGGCCTGAGTTGTGCGGGCGCGGTGCCACCTCGTTTGCGAGCAGTTTTGTGCCGGCAGAGTCCTCGACCACAAAAAACTCGACGGTGAGCAAACCGTAAACATTCCACTGCTGCGCCACGTGTTCGGCAATCTGTTTTGCCTCGGCGCAGATGTGCGCAGGCAGCCGCGGCGGATAAAAGGTCACGTCGAGAATGCCGTTGACGTGGATATTCTCGACTGCCGGAAGCGTGACGATACCGTTCTCGGGATGACGACCGACGATCACGCTCAGTTCACTCAGCAGTTGACATTTCTCTTCGAGAACCAGCGGAAAAAGATCTTCTCGGCGGGTCAATTCTGCGATCGCGCTGTTCCATGTTTCTTCGTTGGAAAGGCGCCATTGCCCCTTTCCGTCGTAGCCGCCGCGGGCCGTTTTGAGAATTCCTGCCCGATGCTTGCCAAGCCACAGCTGCTTTTGTTGACGCAGCTCGTCCACATTGCGGATCTCGCACCAATCTGCGACCGGTGCATTGGCTTTTGTAAGGGCATTTTTTTCGGCAATTCGGTTCTGAGAGTTTTCCAGAACATTCAACGACGGCCAAAGTTTGTGATGTGAATCCGTCTTGTCGAGCACCCTGCGCAGAGCAGTGGTTGGAATGTGTTCGAATTCGTAAGTCACACGGTCGCAGGCTAGAAAAAACTCACAGAGTGCTTCTTCGTCTGTGAAAGATGCGGTGCGGGAAAAAGCGGTGCGCAGTGCAGCCGGACAGTCCGGCTGGGGATCAAGAATTCGCACCTTTGCACCGAGGTCTGCCAGCGACTGACTGAGCATCAGCCCCAGTTGTCCGCCGCCAAGAATGCCGATGGTTTTTTGCGCCCGCATTTCAGTCATGATTTTCCAAGTTCCCAGCGGAACGGCACTCCTGCAACCGATTCAACGCGTGCCGCTTGTTCCAGCGCCTGGCCTTCAATTTGTTTCTTGTACTGGTGATTCCAACGACCCAACCGCTCGTCGGCGAGGGCAAGAATTTGAATTGCAAAGAGTGCCGCGTTTCGGGCACCCGCAGTGCCGATGGCAAAAGTCGCGGTGGGTACGCCGGCTGGCATCTGCACAATGGACAGCAAACTATCCAGACCGTTGAGCGTCTTGCTTTGCACGGGTACACCAAGAACCGGCAGAGTTGTCAGACTGGCTATCATCCCAGGCAGGTGTGCTGCACCGCCGGCACCCGCGATGATCACTTTGAGTTTTCGGGCCTCGGCATTTCTGGCATATTGAAAGAGTCTTTCCGGAGTGCGGTGTGCACTCACCACCGTGCATTCAAATTCGACTCCAGCAGCTTTAAGGATTTCCACTGCTGCCTTCATGGTGTCCATGTCAGACTCGCTTCCCATGACGATACCAACGAGACTCATGGTGTCACCTCAAGTTTTTTTGCTCCCGTGTTTTGTTCTTCGCTCAGGCGGCGCTGGGCAAAGCCGTCTGCATAGTTGCCGCTGAAGCATGAATCACAAAAACCACTGCTGCCGTTTGAGCATCGCGTCGCCGGGTTCGCCATCGAGTGCAGTGTTTCAGTGGCAAGATAAGCCAGCGAATCCGCCTGCAGCGTTTCGCGCATTTGTTCGAGATTCATCTGCTGAGCCAAAAGGTCTCTGCGCTTTGGAGTGTCAATTCCATAAAAACAGGGGAATTTGACGGGAGGCGAACCAATGCGCATGTGCACCTCTCGCGCACCCGCCTCGCGCAGCAATTCAACGATGCGTCGCGAAGTTGTGCCACGGACGATGCTGTCATCCACGACCACCAGTCGTTTGCCCTCGATGATATGGCGCAAAGGACTCAGTTTGAGTCTGAGTCGGAAGTTGCGCACTGTTTGTGTCGGTTCGATGAACGTGCGGCCGACGTAGTGATTGCGGATGAGTCCCATCGCATAAGGTATGCCTGCTGCGCGTGCGTAGCCCATCGCCATGGGAACTCCCGAGTCGGGAATGGGTATCACCAAGTCTGCCTCTGCAGGAGCTTGTTTTGCGAGTTCAGCACCCAGGGTCTCACGAAACAGAAATGTGGATTGTCCCCAAAGCTGGGAATCGGGCCGTGCAAAATAGATTTGCTCGAACACACAGCGGCGCAGATTTTCTCCGGCGGAAGTGCGTGTGTCCGGCAGATGACTTGTTCTGATTGAGCCATCCTGCAGGCGGATTTCTATCATCTCTCCGGGCAGAATGTCGCGTTCAAATTTTGCCCCTACCAGTTCAAATGCACACGTCTCGCTGCTCACCGCCCAAGCGGCTGGGCTTTCTGCGCTTTCGGAAAAACGTCCAAGCGAAAGCGGCCTGTAACCGAGCGCGTCCACACATGCATAAAGATGAGTTGGAGTGAGCAATACGAGTGTGAAAGCGCCCTCGAGGAGTCCGCTGACATGCTTAAGTTTTGCACCCAAATCAGCGCCGGGGGACTGCGCGAGCAGATGAAGTATGATTTCGGTGTCGGCGGTGCCTTGAAAAATGGCTCCACGTCGTTCGAGGTCGTCACGCAATTCTGGCGCATTGACCAGATTTCCGTTGTGCGCGAGCGCGACCTTGACGCCGTTGACGCGCGCAACGAGCGGCTGAATGTTGGAGGCCGATTCGCCGCCGGCAGTGCTGTAGCGCACGTGCCCCAGCGCTGCCGTTCCCCGAAGGCGGTTCAGCGTTTCGGGGGTGAAGACATCGCTCACCAGACCGGCGGCACGGTGCACGTTGAGATCGCCTTCACGTAGCGACGCTAGTCCTGCGCTTTCCTGACCTCGATGCTGCAGGGCGAACAGTCCCAAAAATGCCATGTGGGCAGCTTCAGTGTGATTTGTCAGGGCAAAAATTCCGCACATTCTGGATCACCTGAAAAAAGATTTGAGAGAGTCAGAGAACTGCGCCGAGGCAGCCTTCCACACTTGCGACTCGGCCTGGGTGAGGCTGTCGCAGGGAATGAGATCGGCCAATGGTAAAAGTTTCAAACCACGCGCATCGGCCTGAACGGCAACGCGCGGATCGGCCAACGCAGAGCCCGACACGATGACGCCTGCTTGCCCTTCGGCACACAGCGTCTGCACGGGCAGCGCAGAACACTCTTTTGAAAATGCAAGAGCTGTCTGCGTGCGTGCGGCCATGGTCAGCAGTGTCATCAGCACTCCGCCGCAACCAGCAACTGCACAGCTGTTTAAAATCTTTTGCTGGTTCAACTCGGCGAGAAACTCGTTCATTTGTTTTTCGACGGCGAAATCCGGTTGCGGAACTGGACCGTTGTTTTTGTGAAACACATTCCATGCCATTTCGGACAGGGCGAAACTGGAAAGTGCATCGGTGTTTTTTGCGCACAACCAGTAGATTCTGTGCTGAGAAGTTGGATTGTTTTTTGTCAGAGACGGCAAATCTCCGACAACCTGTTGGCAGGAATCGACGACACCTGCAATTCCAACCATCGGAGTGGGCGGAATGGGTGTGGTCCCTGTCTGGTTGTTGAGACTGACGTTGCCGCTGACAATCGGAATGTGCATCGTTTTTGCGACTGAATTGATTCCGTCGATGGCGTCTGAGATCTGCCGCATGACGGCCGGCTGACGCGGGCTTCCGAAGTTCAGACAATCGGTCATGGCCAGCGGGCGTCCACCGCTCGCAACGATTCTGCGCGAGAGCAATAGGGTGCTTTGTGCGGCGCCATGCAGTGGGTCAATTTCAACCCAGCGTTCCTGACATCCAGCGGCCAGCGCAACGACCGGAGCGTTGCGAGCGAAGGGATCGCGAGCTTGTTCTGGAACAAAGGCTTCATCGAGCCTGACAAGCGCAGCAGAGCTCGAGAGCGGCGTCTGGCAACCGGCAATCGTGTTGCCCTGCACGGTCGAACAGTAATGTCGGGTCAGCGGATCTTTTGAAGCATGCACCGGCAGTGCCATGAGTTCGGGAAGGTGCTTTTGCAAAACCGGCCATGCCTGAGCCAGTGTTGTCGTCGCCGATTCAAGCACGCCAGCGAGCGATTTTCGCGTTTCTTCCGGAAGACCTATTTTCAGGCCGGAGTCGGCCGGCGACGGTCGTTCGATACGCGCGTGGTCATTCAGATAAGCTTCGCGATCCTGCAGCGGCCAAGAATATTTTGGTGCGTTGTCAGTGAGTATTCCGACCGGCAGAACGCACACGACTTCGTCGTTGTGCAGACAGATGAATTCGCCCGTATCATTGACCGAGCCGATCACCGCAGCTGCCACCTGATGCTGTCTGCAAAGCTCAATTACGGCAGCAGCCTTCTCGGGTGTGACGGCGCACAGCATGCGTTCCTGCGATTCCGACAACAGATATTCGAATGCCTTGAGCCTCGCCGTGCGTGCTGGAATCAGGTTCAAATCAATGACGACTCCGCATCCGGAACGGCTGGCCATTTCGACACCGCTTGATGTGAGTCCTGCCGCACCCATGTCCTGCAGGCCGACGACGAGGTTCTTCTCGAGCAACTCAAGAGTGACTTCGAGCAGTTTTTTTTCTGCGAACGGGTCTCCGACCTGTACGGTTGGTTTGAGTGCTGCCGACGAATCGTCGAAGGTGTCTGAGCTCATTGTTGCGCCATGCACGCCGTCACGGCCGGTTGCGCTACCGAAGTACAACAGGAGATTGGCGCCGGCCGGAAAAAGTTCTGCGCGCTTTTCGGCAGTCATCGCTTGCGCAGGAAGAAGCCGGCTTGCGACCTGCTGACGCGGCTGAGTCGAGTCGTTCTGCAATTTACCGCGAAAGATGGCATCGCTTTTGACGAGTCCGGCGGTGAATGCATTGACGAGAATGTTCTTGCTGTAGCCGTGATGGAATCGTGTTTGCCCGCCCACTGTGGGAACACCCACAGAGTTTCCATAGTCGCCGATTCCACGCACGGTGTGCTTCAGGAGATGCGCGTTGTATTCGCCTTCGCCGTAGCGCAGGCAGTTCAGGTTTGCGATTGGGCGCGCTCCCATGCAGAACACGTCGCGGAGAATTCCGCCGACACCGGTGGCTGCGCCTTGATAGGGTTCGATGTAGCTCGGATGGTTGTGACTCTCC
>JBEDKY010000042.1:0-11729 GCA_041171905.1 Pseudomonadota bacterium | reverse complement strand
TTATTTGGTAAAACCTCTCGCCGGTTGCGAACTTCTCTCGGTGTTGCCACCAAAATCCACTCGCCCTTGCGTGAGGCTCTTCCCGCACTCTGTGACTTCTTTCTTCTCTTTTCAAAGAACTGCTCGTTGAGAGCCTCCGTGACTTACTCAAGCGGTATACGCTTGTCAACGTCTCAGATACGTTTTTTTTGCTCTTTTATTTCGCGCTGTTGGATTGAGCACAACGAACGATACGATGAGCCCCTTCAACAACCCGCTCCAGCGCTTGCGTGAGTGAACATCGGAAGTAGCCAGCTTTGCCAAAACTGCTACCCGGCACAGCAAGCACTCCGGCTTGGACAAGTTGCTCCGTAAAAGCATGATCGTCGGCGAGCGGCGACTTTGGAAAGACAAAAAACGACGCACGCGGGCGCGTACATTCGATTCCCGCTGCCTGCAATATATCAACAAATGCATCGACACGCCGGCGGTACTGCGAGACGTCCACACTCGCATCAAAAACGCGCGGCAACAGGCGCTGCATCAGCGCGGGTGCATTTACAAAGCCAAGCGCACGAGCAGAGTTTCTCAAGGCGTTGAGCGTCTCGGGCATTGCCAACGCCGGTCCCCAAACAAGATATCCAATTCTTTCGCCGGCAAGCCCAAGGTCCTTGGAATGAGAACGCACGACCCACGCAGCTGGATAAAGCGGAAGCACAGGCACGAAATCGGCAGGATTAAAAAGCAGCCGCGCGTATGGCTCATCGGAAATCAGATGGACAAGACGCCCGGTTTGCGCATGATGTTCCTTCAAAAGAGCAGCAATCGACTGCAGAACCTCTGCCGGATACAGCGCACCGGATGGATTATTAGGACTGTTGACGATGATGGCCTTCGTGCGGGGGGTCAACGCACTGCGCAGCTGTTTGAGGTCGGGCATGTGTTGCTCATCGGAGCCGACAATCACCGGCACTCCGCCCATATTGGTCACATAGGGGCGGTACTCCGAGAAAAAAGGCGCCAGCAGAATCACTTCATCCGCAGGGTCGATCAATGTGCGCAAAAGAATTTGCAACGCACCAGCAGCCCCACAGGTCACAAAGACGCTCTCACGTGTTACGCCCACACCCTCACTGTTACTCAGCTTGGAAGCGAGAAACTCGCGCACCTCTGGATACCCTGCGTTGTCCATGTATCGGTGCACGCCAGCCACCTGCTCCTCGGCGAGCTTCACAAGCTCGCGCCTGACCTGCTCCGGCGGCTCGAGGTCGGGATTGCCGAGCGACAAATCAACCAAATCAACATTCGGATTGTCCTCGCGCATTTTTTGCCCGAGCAGAAAGACCCTGCGGATTTCCGAACCCATCTGAGAGAGGGTCTTGCAGGTGTGGCCAATCACGTCATCCGGCTTGAATTGCGCATTTGCGCCCGTATTCGTTGCAGTCATGCTCTGTTTCTCCCATCGGGGTGTCCCAATAACCCGAACGGGCGGGGGTTGTATACCGGCGTGGAAATATAGTTTAGTGTCAGAATTCAGAGGAACAAACGATGGGTAATTGCTGTCAGTCAAAGTCCTGCGAATTGCAGAAAATGCAAAAGAGTCAGGCGCGCGTTCTGTGGGTCACACTCGCCATCAATGCGACTCTATTTTTCGCCGAGCTGATTGGCGGGCTTATCGCAGGTTCGATTGCGGTCACCAGTGATTCCCTGGACATGCTTGGCGATGCAATTGCCTACGGCAGCAGTCTGTACGTCATCCACAAAGGCGCACGGGCGAAAGCCCTTTCGGCCAGTCTCAAAGGCTTCATCATGATCGCATGTGCGGTTGGTGTTTTGTTGCAGGCAGGCTGGAAAATCTTCTACCGCACTCCACCTGAAACTCTGATGATGGGAGGACTCACGTTGGTCGCATTGCTCGCGAATGTCACGTGCCTCATACTACTGACCCGCCACCGCCACGACGACGTCAATATGAGCTCGGTATGGATCTGTTCACGCAACGATCTCATCGCAAACACATCCGTTCTCGCCGCAGCGGGCTTGGTCGCCATGACAAACTCAGCATGGCCGGACATTGTTGTCGGACTGGGAATTGCGTTGCTGTTTTTGAAGTCCGGCATCAACGTCCTCAAGACATCGAGGCTTGAATTGATCAGCGCACAGCCACAGCAAAGCAGCGGTCAGCTGACGTTTTAAAATAGAAAATTTACCCGACTCACCGTCAATGTCTTCCGTGCTAACAAGTCAGCGACTTCGTGGCGCCTCCAAAACCAAGGAGGAGGAGGGCATGCGTGGATCATCGCGGCAAAGATTCTCTGAACACATGGCGCACAGTGGCTCTTTTGGGACTTACACTAAATCACCTTCTTTTGTGGCCCCTCGAGAATATCTCATTTGCGATGAAAATCACTTATCAGAGCTTGGGCTGGGTCAGCTTTGCCAGCGTCTTTTTTGCCGCTGCGGGTATCCAATGGGGGCGCAAAGCCTGCACAACTGATTCTTTGTGGGTTTGGAATATCAGGCGCAGTGGAAAACTTCTCCTGTGGGTCTTATCAGCTACCATTCTTTTTGTGTTTGCAGTGGAGTCGCAGGTCATCAAACCGGTGCCATGGCAACGCCACATCAGTTGGATAGAGCCTCTTACACCTTTAAAGGCACTGGCTGGACTAAAGCTGCCATGGCTGCTGGATGTCATTTGGTTGCATGCTTGGCTCGGAATCTACGCAACAATTGTTTGGTCGGTTTTTGGTAAAAACAAATCCCCGCTTGCCATTGCCGCTGTGAGTGTTCTCGTCTGGATTGCGGGACAAACAGATGCGGTTCAACTTCAGATTCTACCAACGTCCGCAGAAGCGCCGCCTTGGCACCATTGGACAGGCTGGCAACTCATATTTGTCATTGGCGCCCTCAGTCAACGAGATGAAGTCAAAAGAAGACTCGAATTATTGAAGAACCCGTTTTTCACAAAGCTGCTGTTTTCTGCCGCCCTATTGCTTTTCATACTGAAACAGTCGACTGCCTCGGCTCACATTGATGACATATCCGAAACCAAATGTTTTGGCCCATGGTTTACAATCAACACCCTCGTCCTCTGCCTGCTGGCTCGAAAATATCAATTGCCTAAACTACCAGCCGGATTGGCGGCGGTCGGTCGGCGGACTCTGGTTTTCTATTCTCTGCAAATTCTCGCCGTCTACCTTTTGGGAAGTCACTCCGCTTTTTCCCAAAATCAAAAGTTTCATTCTTTCGTTGTCATTGCATTCCTATTAGCTTCTTTTTTTGCTCTCGCACACCTGCTCATGAACCGGAGGTCCGCATGAATCCCGGCGCGGTAAATCAGGCAGAACTCATCATTGTCGCGGCTGATGCAATGGGCTTTTCAAGAATCATCAGAGCATCCGACGTTGCGCAGAGATTCGGAATCAACATCATCCCAGTGCAATGTCGAGAGGAAGCTCTTGAAGCACTCGAGATTCACCGTCGTGTGTTGTTGGTCATCGACTTGAATCTGAAGCTCACCGCAGAGCAGGAGGAGCTCTTGCATTTGGCGTTGCAACGCGGGGCGAACTGGTGTTCGGTCTCTTTTTTTGAGGGAATTCGCCGCGGTTTTGCCCGCGTGCAGATGCTCCATGAAATTCTCGAGTGGATCAACTTCAATGAAAGTTCCGCTCTGACAATCGTCCGCGAGAAAATCATCTGCATGTTCAGAAGACTGGTTGCTGCGTGCGGACTCATTGCTCTGAGTCCGATGATGGCCCTGATTGCTTTAATTATAAAGTGCATGAGTGATGGTCCTGTTTTTTACCGACAAAAGCGCATGGGCCACAAAGGCAGGAGTTTTGAACTTGTCAAATTCAGAACAATGAACACAGATTCCGAAAAGGCCGGGGTGCAATGGTCAACAGGCAATTCCGACCCAAGGGTATTCCCGTTCGGAAAATTTCTGAGACGCACGCATCTCGACGAACTTCCGCAGCTGTGGAACGTTCTGAAAGGCGACCTTTGCTTTGTCGGGCCAAGGCCTGAACGACCCGAATTCTATGATTTACTCAAGCAACACACTCCTCACTTCACACTGCGCACGCGTATCACACCCGGAATCACCGGTCTCGCGCAGTTGCGTTCAGGGTATGCCGCCACGGTTGAAGAATCGCAGCGAAAGCTCGAATTTGATCTCTACTTCATGCGCACAGCAAAGCCATCAAGTGTATTGGGAATCATCTCCGGAACAGCGAAAAAGTGCGGAAAAGAAATCTTCTCGGCATTCTTTGCGGTCCTGGGCCGAGGCAGCAATCAAGGCAACTAGACGGAGCACTTCATGCAGGTTGTCCACGTCTTCAACAGTGGCTCTTTGAGTGGACCGGAAATGCTCGTCATTCCAGCTCTCCGGAAGTTGCCCGCACTGCGGGAAGTCTGGAGTCTTGAAGAGACTCGACTCACAATCAATACTGCAACACTCTCCCGGTTTTGCGCGCAAAACGGAATTCCCGTCACGACAATCGCTGTCGCATCGCGGTTTGATCCAAGGGCAATTGCCCGACTGCGAAAACACATCCGCACATTACCCGACGAGTGCATCATCCATTGCCATGACGTAAAAGCGAGTCTCTACGTCTGGTTTGCGAAAAAAATTGCCGGACGTCGGAACATCCAACTCTTTGCAACGCACCACGGCGCACTCGTCAGGGATCACTGGATATCAAGACTCTATGAAAAAATGTTCGTCTTCATCGCCAGTCGCTCGTTCTCAGCTCTATTGAGCGTCAGTGAAAGCGAATTTCAAATTCTGCGCAACCGCGGAGTTCCGGAAAATGTCCTCAAGCTACACCGCAATGGCATCACCCGACCTTCGTTGCCATATAACCCGCGCAGAGAAAGACTCGGCGACGACGAATGTAAATTTGTCATGCTTGCCCGCCTGTCGGCAGAGAAAAATCATCTCAGGGCACTGCACGTGCTTAAAGCGTTGCAGGACAGTCACCATATTCGCTGGACACTCGATTTGCTCGGAGACGGACGTGAGCGAAGTAAAATCATGCGGACAGCGAATGAATTGGGCATTGCGGAGCGGCTGCGCATAAGAGGATTTGTTGCTGAGGGATGGAAAGAACTTCAGAAATACGATTGCCTGCTGAGCTTCTCGCTGGGCGAAGGTCTGCCCGTATCGCTTCTCGAGGCTGGCTGGAGAATGACACCTATCTTTGCAAGCGCTGTCGGCGGCGTTTGTGAACTGTGCAAAGACGGCGCTGGAAAACTTTTCTCTCTCAATTCTGACAACAAAAAGATTGCAGATGAGCTTGCCGCATTCGTTAATAACCCAGCGCGAATGAGGGAATGTGCGGAGAAAATGCATCACAGAGTCGCCAATGAATATTCTGAACAGCGATGGCTGCTCGACTTGCTCAAACACTACGAGCGCAAAAACGGCGAAAGCGTCGGCTTACAAAAATCTGCAAACTGAATGGGGAGGACGCGTGGAAAAATACAAGCTGTTCTGCGCAACCAAAACAGCCATTGTGCTCTTCCTCCTGACACCCACTGTCAGCTTTGCGAAACAATTCCATTCGAACCCACTCGCAGCGGGATCGCAGATCCGCTTGAGTTCGGCAGAAGAACCCATCTTGAATGCCCTTTTGGATGTCGACTGGGATGGCATTGCGCAGCTCCCGCTCTGTGGCGGCATGAGGGTCAAAGACCTGCACATTAAAGATGCCGAAGAGTCATTCCGCCATTGCCTGCGCCGCTATTACAAGAAGTTGCCAGAATTTCAAATCCAGGAAGTTCAGCCACGAAGTGTTCTTGTCAAGGTCGCCCAAAGAGGTGAGACAGGTCGGCTCACAAAGGTTCTTCTGCAACTTTCTGTCCAGTCGCTCCTCTCCCGGGAGGGATACCTTTTGAATGCTGAAAACAACATCAGGCTTCTCTCCCCCAAAGGTCTAGATCTCGTGGCAGGGGCAGAAGACGTTCAATGGACCCGACCCTACGAATGGGCTGGCGGCGAAACACTGATTGTGGAGAAGAACAGTGAGAGCAAACCTACAGAGACCATCGATGTCCTGGGTGAGGTTCGCAAACCGGGTAAGCTGGGCTATCGTCCCACTCAGACAGTTCTCGACGTGATTCGCGATGTTCAGGGCCCAACACCACAGGCAGATTCTGATTCTGTCATTATCTATCGACGGCTCAATGGAGAAAAAATTGAAACTCGCTGGAATGACGAAAAGGAGAAAATCCAGCCCGGAGATGTGATTTTCATTCCAGCCCAGAAAGAGGGAACCTTCGACAAGAGTCTGCGCTGGAGCGTGTCTTTTCTCTCAATATTGAACACTCTCTTTCTCATCCGTCTATCGGGCCGGTGAAAAGCCATGAGGGCACTGTACGCCAGTCTGTTCGTCCTGCGGCAGTCAATCAAGCACCGGAAGAAGGTCTTTTTCTTCAGCTGGCTGTTCGTCTTCTCTCTACTTGTGGTCTGGATTCACCGAATTCCGAAAAGCTATAAAACATCAGCTTTATTCAATTTTCACTCGGACTTTTCGAAGGTGCCGGCGAGCAGTGAATTCTTCAATGAGATTTACGACCCAAATGAGATTAGAGCAGAAAAAGAAGCAATCCTGCTGGGCGTCCTGTCGGATGAATTTTTATTTCATATTGCCGAGCGATACATCGGCAAAGACGCTGCCGAAAAGGAATGGGTTGTGCAGGGGCTGAGACGGGATATCCGCTTTGTGCCGCTGAGCAGAACGACTTATCAACTGATCGTGGTTCAACGCTCTGGCGAAAGCGCTCAAAACATTGCCCTTGAAGTTATTGAAAGGCTCGAGAACACACTCCGTCAGGAACGGCTTGCGCGCATGCAATCGGTGTACAACTCAATTGCCCAGCAGTTGAACGACCTTACTGTTGAGGGACGAGATAAAAATCTATCGCCAAATCTGAATGCCGTTCAAATTCGTCTGCAAAACGAAATAGCCCATCTCGAGCAAGCCTACACAAACGATCATCCCCGCCTTCTCCGTCTGCGACAAAAACTGCAAAGCCTGCGTGAGGCTAAAGATGTCGCAGAGCGTTCCGGCATAGAACGTGGACACATTGAGAACTGGGTTTCTCTGCGTGGAATTCTCGTCACACGAAAGGCGCTTTTGCAGGTTGCGCTGCGCATGGAGGAAAACGCGGACGTTACTCACATAAAGATAATCAAGGAACCCGACCTTCCACTCTGGCCGGTGGAGCCAAAGAAGAATCTCCTGCTCGCATCCGCCTTGTTGACATCGGTTATTTTCGCGGCCGCAACTTCCGCACTGATTGCCATCGCCTCGGAAGTGGACAACATCTTTCCGCAATTGCGCGAGGGCTGGCAAAAATACCTCGCAAGCATTTCAGCTCAGACTGACAAACCGAGCACCGGCGAAGGCAAAGAGGATGTTTGAGGAAGAAAAATTCGTCTTCAAACTGGTGAGCGATTCATCCCATTATCTCTATTTCTTGGGTGTTGCTCTTTGCTGCTGGCATCTGACGGGCAAATTCGGAAAGTCTCATTCGTCTGCAAATACGGACAAGTTAGAGCTGCTGTTTGCAACAGCGATAGCGTTTTCTGTTTCGACAGTACTTGGAGTCAGTGCCTTTATTTTTGTTCTTGGCATCATTCTCTCGGTGTTCTCGGCCTTGCGATCAGCTCGCGAGGCCGTCGGCTTGACGCTCATACTTTACGTTTGCCGGCCATGGGAGGTTTTTTCAAACAGCGAAGCGTGGCTGCAGGTCCCGCGCCAGTGCATTGGGCTGTGGTTGCTGTCATGGCTGAGAGAGTTGGTGGAGAATCCACGACTTGTTTTTAAGTCGGCGAGACTCTCAAAAGGCGTAGCTCTGACGTTGGTGTTTGGAACTTGGTGTTTCTTGACAACATTTGTCTCCAAAGATGTGGCAGGAAGTCAGGACTATTTCTTCAATACACTTTTCCGCGCTCTGACTCTCGTCGCCATTCTCCATTTAACTATCCGCAGCGTCGCAGACGCACAACGGCTACAAATTGCGTTCTTCATCGGCGTCAGTGCGCTGGCTGTCTTTGGCCTTTGGCGATTCCACGGGTTTGATCAAGAGGCCCCGCTCCATTTATTGCAACGAATAAACAACGACGCAGCGAGACGTCTTGAGGCGATAGGCTCTTTGGGTAATTCGAACGATGTTGCTGCCGTAATCTTGATACCATTGGGATGTCTTTGGGCATGGCTCCTGTCGATCGACTCACGAGCACTGATTCGTCTTTTTTCCGTTGGCTTTTGTTATCTACTCATGTTGGCAATTCTATCGTCCCAAAGCCGAGGAGCGCTGCTGGCAGTTGTTGCACAAGTGGGAATGTTCTTTGTGCAAAAATCAAATCATCCCAAAAAACTGATGGGTGTGCTGGTGTGCGCGGTACTTGGGTCATCGCTCGTCGCAAGCCAGTTGATGGGTCGACACGAGGACGATCTGGATGCCTCGACGGAAAGCCGAATGAACTACTACGTGACCGGATTATACATGCTCCTCAACAGTCCTGTCTGGGGTCAGGGTTTCGGAAGGTACCCATATGAGTTCGAGCGATTTTCACCGCTGATACTCCATGAATGGGGGCTGCGGACAGCACATTCCAGCTGGGTGCTGGTATTCTCCGAAACTGGATTGGTTGGCCTTTTGTTATTTGCCTGCATCAATTACTCGGTTGTGTCATCAAGTTGGAGGTTGCGTCGAACTTCCCCAAACCTCTTGCTGTCCTATACGGGATATTCCCTGACAATTATCTTCCTCTCACACACCTGGCTGATGTTTCCATGGATTCTCTTTAGCCTGATCGATCTTCAACACAAGTTCTCCCAAGCACCCAATGATCTGCTCTCTTGAAGGAGTCTTTCATGCGGAAGAAAACACGTGAACTGATTTGGATTGTGCCGCGCCTTCCGTGGCCGGCACGCTGTGGAGCAAGTTTTGCAAATTCTGAGTTGATTCGCGGCATGTCTGAACTTGGCTATCGAATCCATGTCGTATGCTTCACAGCTGATGCTTTAACTGCTCATCGCACAGATGAAATTCGCAGCGCGCTCGGAGCTGAAAAACTGTCCTGTTATCGCTGGCCGTTGCTCCTTCGGACACGCTGGACACGGACACTCTTTTCCCTCATTTTGGGACTGTTCCGCAGAGATATTCCGCTGACTGCGGTGCCCTATACAACTCCAGCTGTAAGTAGATTTTTGCAAGGTATTACAGCCGGCAAAGTCAAGGCAGTCTGCGTCTGGGATGGACTGCATCCGATGGCTGCAATCGGCAAGCCCAGTCGGCTGCCCGATATAGCAGGATTTCACATTTACCGCGCGCATAATGTTGAGTCGATGATATGGCGAGATTATCTTCGCTCAAGTGGCAAACTCCTTTGGCCCGTTCTAAAGATTCAGTCAGCAAAAATGAAACGATTTGAACTGCGATGCATTGCTCTTTCCAAGCACATCGCCTGCGTACATGAAAATGATTTATTGGCCATTCAAGCCGAAACGAAAAAATCCGCAATGTCTGTGATTCCCATTTCAGTTCCTCAATACCGTGACAAAGTTGAAATTGGCGTTCGGCGTTGGACGCGCCGCAACACAACAAATGCCAAAGACGATGTCCTGCAGTTGCTCTGGCTTGGCGGGCTCGACTGGTGGCCCAACCGCGAAGCTCTCGAATGGTTTGCACAACACATCTGGAAAGACTTGAAAAAAATCAGACCGAAGGTTCTTTTGACTTTGGCTGGGCGTGGCACGGATAGATTGAGAATCTTCTCAGGAGATAGGGTTCACGGACATGGTTTTGTCAAAGATTTATCAACAATTTTTGAAAAGACGGATCTCCTGATAGCCCCGATCCAGTCTGGAAGTGGTGTCCGCGTCAAAGTGCTTGAAGCATTGTCACAGGCCGTTCCGTGTCTGGGTACACCACTGGGTGTTGAGGGATTGCCACCACAGGGAATCATTTGTTTAGATTCGCCCGAAGACTGGTTGAGAATGCTCGCTACTGTTTCGACTCAAGAGTGTTTTCTTCGCGGAATGATCGGCGCAAGAGCGATTCAGGCTGAGCACTCCCGAGCGGGATGCGCCGGCCGATTCGATGCTCTGCTTCAACCTTATCTGCAGTCATGATTTGTGTCTGAAGAATCTGACAAATTGGGATTTTGATTCGAAAACAAACCCCGCTCTGAAAGGCACTCTTCGACCAGACGCCGCATTTTTGCGTATTCTTTTCCTGCCTCTGCAGGTGAAAGGTTGAACGGGTCACGAACATCGTCGTCGGAGAGAGGATGAGCGAGTTCGCTGAGAAGACGAACCTTTTTCAGCACCGCAAATCCATATCTCCACAACAATTTCCAGATGTGCTGCTTTTCCATTGCAACGACAATATCGGCAGATTCAATATCTGAAGGTGTGAGGCTCTCGGCGCGATGTGTCTCGGGTTTAAGCCCATACGAGGCAAAGAGTGCTGTGAATCGCTCGGGTATGTTCCGTTCGTGAACGTCAAGTCCTCTCGACACAAATTTCATTTTTGATGACAAACTCGCTGACAACAGCTGTTCTACGAAAGGGCTTCGGCAACGATTCCCGCTGCAGATAATCAATATTTGCCGCACATCAGCAAAATTGCGGCGTGCTCGCGAGATGCGTACAGCTTTGTAAGCAAGACAGCCTGCCATCGTCAGAATCCGTCGATTGAAAGAAGAAAAAAGCCGTCGCAGCAGCAGTCGCGATTGGAGCAAACAGGGCAATGGATCATCCCATCGGAAGAAGTCATAGCGGGTCCTGACGTTGAAAATTGTGGCGCAGGCGGAAAGAATCATTCGTGCAGCTTTGGCTATCGACAGCTCCCTGCCGATGAACGATTGAATCACAGAAGATAAAAACTGAATTTCACCTGGGTAAATCGACGTCGTCGTCAATTGCAAATCACGCCGATTCGGGCTTTTCTTGAACGAATGTACGTCACGAGTTTCAAAATCTGGATTGTTCACCTCCACCCATCGGCTGATGAAGGGCAATTGGGCGTTGAGGGCCAACGACAGTGAACCCCATGGTCTTGCGTTGATCTCAACCAGAATTGGGCGATGGGAATCACCGCTCACAACTCTCCTGAACTCAAGCATTGCAATGCCATCGTGATGCAATCCAGAAAAAAATGCATCTGCGTGAGCGATGAGTTCTGTATCATTGCCCAGCCGTCGCCGTGCACTCACTCCACCCGTCCAGGGAATCTCCGCAAGGCGCTCGTGTGTATGCGAAACCTCAATCTTGCCCTGCCGCATCAACACGAAGGCGCCACATCCTCTTCCGGCCAACCACTTTTGAATCAGAAAACTTTCCGCGGTTCCCTTCAATTCAAGCACCACTGCGAGTAATTCCTCACGACTGCGGGCAATCCACGTTTGCCCTTTGGCGTAAGAACCGTCACTCAGCCAGCGATTGTCGGTCCGGACAATGCAGGGAAAATCGAGGTCGTTTAATTCGGGTAAATCACCGCCACGGGCCACAACGTACCCAGCTGCAGTGGGAATCTCGAACCGCCCGGCTCTGCGAAAGGTCTCAATCTTGCTCAATGCAATCTGCAAGACGTCTTTCCGAGCACGCAAGAGTTGTAAATTTGGAGAAAAGCACTCGTCCCAGCGAAGAGTGGCTGCAAGGGTCGCCTCGCTGACGGGGAGAATGCAATCGGCATCAACATCTTCGGCGAACGTCATCAGTTGCTCAATTGCCGCC
>JBEDKY010000041.1:0-16881 GCA_041171905.1 Pseudomonadota bacterium | reverse complement strand
TAAACCAGACCGCTGTTGAGTGTCGCTTGGGCTTTATAGTCCTGCACCGACATCTCTGCCTGCAGCAGACCACTCACGAGCGTCGTTGTCCGGCGGCCCATCGCCTGCTGGAAAAGTGCGGCGTCTGGAAGAGAGATTTTGAGATCGACAATTTCATTCTCTGTGGTCCGTCGGACAGAAGCTCCTGCTGAAAGCTCTCTCCATATTGGATGCCAGCCGGACATCGCTGCGGTTTGTGTTGCAGGAAGGCGCGAGCGTTCGGATTCAGGAACGGGCAGTCCGCTCCATTCGAACTGTGTTTTCCACAGACCCGGCCAGAGGACATCCCAAAGACGTTCAAAGAAATTTGCTTTGGGCAACGTTTCCTCGAAGTCCTGTGCACCCTTGAGCGTCACAACCTCGCTGTCATCAGGAGGAGTCAGTTCGTCACGCGCAAATACCGACGGCTGGTTTCTGTCATACTGCGGATTTACTTTGATCTTCGGCTGAGCCCTGCTGGGTGATGGCTTCTGCGGCGGAAGTTCGCTTGCCTTGAGCGGTCGCCGTCGTTCTGGTTCGGAAAGTGGCTTTTCGCTCGTTTGAATGACTGGGTTATTAGCTGGCAGCGCTTTCTTGGCAACCGGTAGTGGCGGTTTTGTGTCTGCAGAGCTTGGATTTTGCGATTTCGCACCTTCAGGCGGTGTGTCCACAAGAGTAGGTTTCACTGGATTTGCCATCACGGATTTTGTGTCCGCAGTTTTTACCACCGCAGGTGGGGAGATAGGTTCGTAGCCTGCCTCACGCAGATACGTTTCCATCATCACGAGCCGCTGCTGGATTGGTTCAGCTGGAATCAACCAAACAGCATCTTCTGGCGTTGAGCTGTGAAAGACGGAGACTGGTTTTGTATCGATGGTTGCTCGACCATCCTGCGAAAAATGTAAGGTCGAATGAACGAGCTTCGGCGGATTTTCGAGGACAACTGATTTAATGCGCGGCTCGGGTCGCGAGCGCGTTTGGCCCAACTGCGCATACTCGCGCACTGGCAATTTCTCGTGCAGTGCCGCCATGACCTCAAGCAGAAATCGATCGCTTTTCAGGAGTGCCGAAAGATTCGCCGGACGCTTGATATCAACCCGCCAGTCACATCGCTCGTTGCGGATGTCTGCAGGTCGGGTTGGCCTGCACACGACAAAGCTCACATGGTTTTCGCCCGCCGAAACCACAAGGCGCCACATGCTGAGGTTATAACCCTTCGAAATTTTGAGTGGAAAAGAGCAAAAGTGAGAGGGACGCGAAAAAACCATTCCCCAAGGTGCAAATTCGGAATCCTCGTGCAGACGGACAAGTTTTTGACACAAAAGACTCGAGTAGATCTCCTCATCGATCTCGATGCGCAGGTCGATCGGCTGGGTCACTTGTGCACGAACTGATTGAGAAAATCCCAAGAAAGGCAGGCTAAATGCGGCCAATCGCCAAATTTTATGTCCCCACTGGCGCGATTGCCCACAGAAGCGGCCATAAGTTTGCGGCACTTCAGCCGATATAGCCTCCGGGGAGGGTGTGTTTGTGCGCCTTAAAGTCTCATGGCCGAGAAATCCTGCCATGACATGGTCCGAGGTCGCGCGTGTGCGCTTACACGTGGTGCTGATCGCATTCATTGCGTCGGTCTGCGTCTCCTGTTCCTTTTTCCCCAAGAAGGAGCTTAACGGAAGTGCTCAGGAAAGACCAAAACTCGCGCAAGACGTGTTGACGAATTTGAGCCCGGTAAACTCGACCCTGGAAATTCTCTACAACTCCGTATCGCGTGGGTTGGCCCCCGATGCACAGGCTGCGCTTGATTTTTTTGTTGTCGAGTCGGCGATTGTGAAAAAAGATCTGCGTCCTCAGGCAGATTTAATTAAGTCCGGTTTGGAGATTCTCGTTGATTTGAAGTCGGCCAAACTCGATGCTGAAATTTTGCGCGAGGCGATTGGGGCTTTGCGGCGAACGATCATTCTTTTTGATACGCCCGTTCTGCAGTACATACAGAAGCTTGGCAGAACAAATACAGCGACTCCGTTATTACTCCGCAGCGACTTGTTCGCGACCTCAAACCCGATGGCACTTGGACTTTTTGTATTTGGAGCTCTCACCGAGCGAGCAGGATTCCTGCCGACCGACGGTGGGAAACCTGCGATAGATGCCGCGACTGTTGAGCAGTTCACCACTCTTGCACAGAATATTTTGACCATCGAGGCAAAGAATTTCATCGTTATTCAGGCTTATTTGCTGCAAGCCTTCAATCCGCAGCAAGCATTGGATCCATCTCGCAATGCGAACGGGGAGCAAACTCAATTCACTATCTCTGCTGCACGCAGCGCAGTCACTCTTGCGATTGCTTTGCAGAAGCAAAAGGCGCTCGGTGGCAACGTAACACAGGAAATTTTCGCATCAGCCTTCCAGAGCTGGTCGTCGGCGACCAAGCAGGCTTCAGATGCCGTCGCAGTTGGTCAACCTTCACCTGGACTGGTTGTCATTCCAGAACAGGCACCAAAGCTCGATCCACTGACTGGTTCGTTGCCGGAAGGCTATTCGGACTGGAAATTTTTTGCAGTTGAGCCGCCGCAGAACGGAAGTCTGGACGTTACAAAAAACCCACCCGTCTATGTGCCAAACAGTTCGTTCGGAAATTCAGACAGCTATCGGTTTCGCGCATGCCAACCCATCGTCACGAGCCTTTGCAGCGATGAAAAAATCATCACCGTGACACGCCCGCTTCCACCATGGGCTGTTGTCGTCAAGCCGGCCAACAACAATTCAGATTTTTTCAGCCGTGGTGTTGAGCTTGTTTGTATGCCGGTCATGCGCAGCGAAGACCATGTGCCCATCTATACTTGGTGGAAGCAGGCACTGGGAGACACCCAGCTGACAGACATCACCTCGCAATCTGTTCAGGCGGGTCGTATCACTCTCAACAACATCAGCATTGGTGATCGTGTGTTGTGCAAGGTCTTTGCGGAATCTGAGCTGGGCTTGCGCTCTGTCTCTTCGACAACCGCAGACACGCCGTTGGTTGCTATGAATTCACCACCACAAGACATCACTGCCGCGCTTCCTGCCGGGAAGCTCGTTTTTCCGTTGCAGGAGACGGTTCTCGACAGCGAAGCTGACAAACCGTCTGACTCTTCCAAAAGAGAGATAGCGCGCCTCAGCGTTGCTGATTTGGATCCCGAAGACCCCCTTGCGGGACTGACCGTGTCCGGCTGTGACGGCAAGACGCCCTGCCCGTTTGTTGTCGAGGATCTTGTTTCAGCAGCAAGCCAAAGGACTGCAGTCCTCTACTTGCAGAGTCCGCTGAACTTTGAAGAAAAGCCATTCTATGAATTGACTTTGCGGGCCGTCGACGGTGGTCGGCCTGATTTGAACTTTCCGGGCGGAGCTGAGTTCCTAAAGACCATCCGTTTTGATGTCATCAACCGCAATGATCCCATCACGGCCATCTCGCCCGTTGAGGTTGAAGTGGACGAGAATCAGTCACTGCAAATCACCCAGCTTTCGGTTGCAGATCAGGATTGTGCCGCAAACTCTTCGTGTCAGAACACAAACTACTCCTATTCTTTCGAGACTGTCGCCGAACAAGCTGTGCAGGATTCGATCCATTTCGAAATTGTCGGCAGAAACGTTTTGTTCAAAGGTCCTCAACCACCCAACTTTGAGAGCGCTCATCCAGAACCATATATCCTGAAAATAAAAGCGACAGACACGACAGCAGCAGCAGATGATGATGCGCAGGTGAAGACCTTCACTTCGCAGCTGAAGGTTATCATCAAGGACGTCAACGAGGTTCCGCAGTCGCTGGTGCTGGTTGGCAATGAGATAAGCGAGAACGTCATTGCTGAGATTGGGACATTGACAGTCGATGACGTCGACTTCGGGCAGACATCCGATCCTTCTAAATTTGAATTCAGCAAAATTGAATTGACGCAGGTGCCAGCGCTGGGCGACGCGTTCGAGATTGTTGGCAACAGCCTGCGCACAAAGAAGAAACTCAATTTTGAAGAGATTAAGGATAGCCTCGAGAGCGAAGTCGTCGCTAGTCAAACCCGCTATTATTTCAACGTTCGGATTACAGCCACCGATAAAACACCGCAGGCGCTGTCAGTTTCACAAACGTTCAAGATTTATCTAAATGACGTCAATGAAGCGCCGACCGGCTTCAGCGCGTCCCGCACAATTCTGCAGGAGCAGCTTGCCGCCGATGATCTTTTTTCGAAAATTGATTTGATTGGCACTGATCCAGACCTGACCGCGCAGACGTTTTCATTCGTGATAAAAAACGTCCGTATAAAAGATCAGTCGAACAATGCGGTTCGTCCGATAGCGGGAGCCGGAGAAAATCCATTCATCATCGCAGGCAGCACGCTGATGCTCAGCAGGCCGTTGAACTATGCGAACAACGACAGGTATTTCGAGCTCGACATAGAGGTCAGTGACGGTGAATTTGCGGCGACTTCGACGCTCACTATTTTGGTTTCACGCCTTCAATTGAGCGCACAATCGTTTGCTGAGGATCCGGCGACCTCGCCCCCTGTTTCAATAACCACATTGAGAAAAATTGCCGATATCTGCGTCTCAGTTGAAGAAAGTCAGTTCTGTAATGACTGGGAATTCTTCATTCAGCAGGGAGTCGGCGCCGGTGCCACTCTGGTCACCGAAACAGCGAAACTCCGCATTGTCGGACAGACACTGAACCGGATCAGTAGTTTCAACCATGAACAGGAGCCGACCATTCAGGTTGTCCTCGTCGCCAGGAAAAAAACCGATATCAATGAAAAAATGGTCCGAACCTTCACACTGACGGTGAGTAACGTCGATGACCCGGTTCTGGGCATGGTCTTTCGTGATGCGGACGCGAACATTGTAAATGCAAACCAGACATCTTTTGCACTTGAAAAGACAACTGCCGGTTCCTTGGTGGGAACAGTTGAGGTGCTCGACGAAGACACCGACGCTTCATTCTTTTGGGCTGCCATCAACACTCCCTTCAGCGCGACGTATTTTACGTTGGTTCCGAAGACTGACCTGCGCTTTGCCGAGCTAAGAGTGGGCAGCGGAGGCCTGCCTGAAAAGAAGGATGTTGCCGGAGGCAAATTGACGGTGCTGGCATCAGCCACTTATTCAGGCGGAGTTCAGCAGCGCACTCTTGAGTTTCAGTTGATCTCTCATGCCGTGCTGGCAGAGAAAGTTCCAAAGTCGGCCGGTGCTTTCTATGACAAACAGACCAATACAACTCCACTCGAGATTGCATTTACGATTGCAGACGAGACAAATGGTGCCGTCTGTAGTTTATCGACAGGCCCGAACAGCGCCGGAATCTCTGTAACCCCGACCGATCCGGACTCGGTGATTTCCTCGATTCAATCTGCGTCGGCGGGTGGTGCCTCTGCCAGCCTCAAAGATTGCATTCTGACTGTGACACCCAGATCAAACCGAAGCGGCGAAGCGACACTCTTGGTTGCAGTTCGTTCAAATACGGCTTTGGGAGTGCAAGAAGCGCCCACAAAACTTTCCTTGAAAGTCGCCTTTTGGCGTCCGCCTGAGTTGAACTGTCCTTCGCGGATTTCACTTGCAGCGGGTGAGGCTCTGAGTGGTGTTCCGTGCGCAGTGTCGTTTAGCGATCAGTCGGGTGGCGGCGTCAGTGCTGATGTATCGCTTGGCGTTTCAGCCTGCGGCCTCAACCTGGACACAGCCTCGGATACACTTTCCTTGGCATCATTTCCAAGTTCTGGTTGCAGCACGGGTGTCTCGGTTTCAGTCAACAACAAGTATGGCACAAGCTTCAACTTGTCGCATCAGCTTAGACTCGCGCCAAGGCTTTTTGGCACAAACGGCGCGGTCAATGCAGTTGCACGAGATTCATCGGGCAATGTTTATTTGGGTGGCTCATTCACAGGTGTCAACCCGGTTTCTGCGCCTGCACTGACGTCAGTGAGTTTGGAAACATCGGCGCTACTCGATGCAAATGGCGCACCGATTGTGGACGGAGACGCAAATCCTGTCTTGGACTTTCAGGGTCAACGCTCATCGGCCTGCAATCTCACCGAAGGTTTCAATGGTCCGGTGCGGGCAATTATTGATGCAGGCGGCGGGGATTTTTGGGTCGGTGGAGAGTTCACTCACTATCGTTCAACCGAGGTCAATCGTTTAGTGCGGCTCAGGTGTTCAGGCGAACGGGTGTCGTGGTTGCCTGCAGGCAAGGGTTTCAACGGTAACGTGCTTGCACTTGCCAAGGCGCTCGATGGTTCCCTTTATGTGGGCGGTAGTTTTACAGAATACAATGAGGTAGCCGCGCATGGCGTAGTCAGGCTGAATGCAGACGGCGTTCGCGAGATGAAAGCAAACAATCCCAGCGAGGCTGTCTTCCACAGTCAGCTTCCTGCGGGCGCTGCTGTGAATGCAATTGCACTCACACCGGTAAGCGGCAGCGCGGCAACGGTGCAGACCATTTGGCTGGGCGGGAAATTTGATTCTTACGATGAAAGCGCAACGCATAAGAATCTTGTGCGTGTGAAAGCCGATGGCGAGATAGCCGGAGGATATGTTGGTGGTGCACTGGATGGCGATGTGTTGGCACTGAGTGTCGTAACGGGTGGGGCGACGGTCGGTTCGGACACTGTCATCGGTGGAGTTGTAGTTGGCGGATTGTTCAATAATTATCGCGGTTCAATTGCAAAAAGGCTGGTAAAAATTTCTGACGACGGAACTCCGGATGCGGCGTTCAACTCTCCCACCGACGGATTCAACGCGCGGGTCGATACGCTCGTCAATGACGGAGTGAATCTCTTTGCTGGAGGTGGATTCACTCGTTACCGCAACACGACTGTCAACCGGCTTGCGAAAATTTCTCTGATTGACGGTTCTCTACAGACGATCGGTTTCAACCATCCTTCAGCCGATGGTGCAGTGAAAGCGCTCATTTTGACCGACAGTAATTCGAAGCTTCTGCTGGGCGGGCAATTCACTCACGTCGGGGCACAGGTGCATCCGCGTCTTGCGATGATCAACACTGATACTGGCGCTCCATATGCGAACTTCAACAAAGGCCTTGGCTTCAATGGCAGTGCCGGTGCACTTTCGCTCTTCGATTCTGGAAAGCAATTGCTTGTCGGCGGAGAATTTTCAGCTTTTGAGGGAGCGGCATCCGCGCGTCTGGCAAAGTTCGACTCCAACGGCGTCTTTCAGAAGAATTTTACATCGGCGCTGGGCAGTGGCGGTGTCAGCGGAGGTGATGTTGAGACACTGTTGCTGGTCATGGGTGATCTGTACGTCGGAGGCGGATTCACTCACGTCGGTGCGTTGTCCAGAAGCGGCCTTGCCAAAATAGATGCCTCCACGGGTGCGCCTGTTTCATCTCCTTCATTTGACGTTGGTTCTGGATTTAATAAGAGCGTGAAGGTGATCGCAAAGAGTCCTGTAGATGACTCAATCTATGTGGGCGGACTTTTTGAATCATACAACGGTGGGTCTTCGCCTCGATTGGTGCGACTCAGCAACACTGGCGCTCTTGATGTGGATTTCATTGTCGACGCAGGTTTTACATCACCTTCTGGAGGTGTTCCGTCTGTCAGTGCTCTTGCATTCACACCACCGGCAGATGGTGAATATGCAATTTTTGCCGCCGGCGAATTCGATGAGTACAAAGGCGAACCTGCCAGACGCCTCGTAAAGCTCGATACATCAGGAGAGCTTTTTGGCGGCTTTTCCGTTGCTGCGGGGGCCAATCAGGCGATTCATGCGTTGGCATTGCGCGGCAACGATTTGTTTGTCGGCGGACAGTTTACTTCCTATGCAGGCAGCACGGACACCCGAGGACTTGCGCGCGTGAATGCAACAACGGGTCAACTTGCAGCGAACAATCAATTCAACGTCAACGGAAGCGTGCGTGCGTTGTCGGTTGATTCTTCTGCAGGAGCTCTCTTTGTAGGCGGAACGTTTACGCAACTCAATGGTGCCGACACTGGTGCTTTGTTCAAGATCGACAACCAGAACGAGCGCAATATGCCGTTCACCGCCAGTGTTGTCAGACACGTCAATCCGCAGTTCGTCTCGGGAATCTATGCACTGCTTTTTGCAGAGGGTGCCGACGACGCGTCAGATGTGTTGTTCGCCGGTGGATTGTTTTCGAGCTACCGGAATGAATCGGCTTCATCGCACCTGAGGGTCCGAGCGCAGACCGGAACAGACGTCACTGCTCCATAAAACCCATCAACGATAACCAATCGGAGCGCAGGATCTCGGATCCGAATAGCGGCAGGTGTAATTCAGGTAGTAATAAAAATCGAAGAAGTTCATCGCCCCGGCGAGAGAGCCGTTGTTGATCTGCTTGTAGGATGAAAGGTAACGCCTGTAGGCGTCTTTAGTTTTCTGGTATTGCTCTGACATGGTTCTCGAAGAAAACACGGCAGCCCCCCGTCCCTCTTTTATGGATTCCTAAGAGGCTATCGGAGCTTTTCCCCGCGCACTGAAGTCGAGGGGTTCAACGTTTTTTGTTGGTCGGTTTTGACTCTTTGTCGGGGGCGTCAAATCCATCCTCATCCTGCTGCGGGGCAGGAGCAGCGCGGCGAATTTCGACGCGGCGGATGACATTTGGTCCAGAAGCTCCGCCGCTGCTCAAATTGCTTGTTTCGGTCTTTTTGGCGGCCGTCGGTGACTGAGAATCCTGTGGTTTTGTGGCGCCCGAAGCTTCGCCGCCCTGCGCATTGCGCAGCAGCTCGCCAGCGGCCTTGGTCGAACCCATGTCCGACTGCATCGCGGCTTTGATCTCTTGCTGAATTTTTTGATAAATCTCTTCGCGATGAACAACAGTGTTGCGATCAGCCTGCACGCCAAGTCGAACCTGTTTGCCTTTGATGGCCATCACAACGATTTTGATGTTGTCGCCAATGGCGATGACATCTCCGACTTTTCGAGTGAGTACGAGCATCCAGCAGACCCTCCATGGCCAGCGAACAAGGAACCGACTTCCGAATTTGTGCCTGAGCGCAAATTTCCGGCGGTTACCAAGGCTTTTTCCTTAGTCGCGCCTGCATATCACCACAGTGATATTAGTCAAGCGAGCGCACCCCTGCTTGTGCCTCTTCCGTTGAGACACACCCTCCATTTTTGACTTGTTGCGTCCAGATTCAATGACTCTGCGTCAAATCGTCGACCTTTGAGGCAAATTCTGCGCCAAGTTCGCAAAACATTACAATCTGAGGCAAATGTGCTAAGAACGACCGAGACTTTTGAAGCCTTCCGGCGTTTATGAAACGAGAGGATAACAACGTGTTCAACGGAACCCGATCGCAATTTTCTTCTTCAGACACTTTGCAGCAGGGCAGTGTCGCATCTGGTGCGTCCAAGCGCCCTATTTTCGAGGAAACCTCCGAACGGGCGATTCGCGCGGCTCACCGGCGTAAGTGGACGGTCATTGCGACGGTCGGAATTATCGTTGCGATCGGTACCGGCCTGCTGATTTTCTCGTGGCAAAAAGGCCGTCAGGCAAGAGCGCTGACGCAATCTTTCATCGAAATCGACGCGCTTTATCAGGGTGAAATTCAGGCATTCGAAGAAAAGCTCAAAGCCAATCCACAGCTCAACACTCCGGACGCACGCCCTGATCACGCCGGCAGCACGCAGAAATTTGCGGAATTTGCCAAGTTGAATGTGAAGTCGCCCATTGGCTGGCATGCTGCTCTGCGCGCCTCCGGGCAATTCATCGAGCAGCAAAAGTACGCCGAGGCCCAGGCACTGCTTGAACCGCTTTTGATCAAAACTCTGAAGCATGTTGTTTTTCAAGTGCGCGTCCGCAAAACTCTCGCCGGTCTGCTCGCTGAGCAGGGGCAAATCGATCAGGCTCTCGAACAGCTGAATTTTCTGGAAAAGCTTGCAGACAACCCAATGGTTCCCGAAGTCAAATTGATGCGCGCCCAATTGCTCTACTCGAAGGGGCAAAAGGAAGAAGCCGCAAAACTTCTTCGCGAATTGTCGGCCGACAAATCCAATACGGCCGAAGGCAGCGCACGTTCGGTTGCGAGTGAAGCTGCTCTCTGGCTTGGCTATTGGGGACTTTGAAATGAAAGCACTCAAGTGCGTCCACTTCCCCTCATTGTGTCTGCCCCTCGCACTGATTGCACTTGCGTCGACGCACGAGTCGGGTGTGGCCTATGCCGGAAGTATTCGTGAGACTACGGCGTTGTTTCCGCCCAGCCGCGCGCAGCTGCCGCGATTTGCTCGTCCTTCTCCTTTGGCTGAGCAGGCTTCGGCCGGATTTTCGCTCTTGTCTCCACTTGACGGCGAGGATTCCTTGCAGCCTCCGAAGCGTCGTTTTTCGGGCATGGATGACCATCAGGACAAGAACGCTGAAGCGATTTATCCAACCTGCGGCCCCGCTCCGGATGCGAATTCGCTCGCATGTTACAATCTTGTCACCGGCGAACAACTTGCAGACGTTCCACTGCCCGGGCAGTTGACGACGACTCCCCAACGTCACGGCAAGGACTGGTACGTTGGCACCTCGCGCGGATTTTTCATCCGCTATGATTCCAACGGAGTTTGGCGGACGCCCAGTTTTGGTTTGCACAGTCAGTTGTTTTTTGGCCCTGACTCGCGCTTCTTCATGAAGCAGCTAGCGTCGGGAGCAAATACGGCAGTGACCTCGCCTCGGGCGGACGTCCGTCTTGGCTGGACTTGGCACGCGAGCGCAAATGCCGAATTCGTCGGAACACCCCAGTTTGGCGGCGGTCGGGTCTACGTGCAGACAGCCAATCAATCACTCAACGCCTACGACCTCGAGTCCGGAAAATTGGTTTGGGGCGTGCGCCTCGCTCCAGATGTTCAGCTGCGTTTGCTTTCGACCTCATTGGTCCTCCACGAACGCGGGCTGCTGGTTGGAACCAGCGATGGAACATTGCTCCTGCTCGATCCCAAAAACGGTCAGTCCCTCTGGAAACAGTCGATCAGTGGTGGAGTCATGGATCGCTTTCAGGCGGTCGCTGCTCCCGTGCTCGCATTGTCTGAGGGAATCATCGTCTCAAATGCCGAAAGTGTGACTCAGCGGATCAACTGGGAGACCCGTTCAAGCGACTGGTCCTACGGCGCAGGTTCTGTCGTGCAGCCCAAATACGATGAGGGTTCGGTTTACGTGGCCGGTTCGGATGGCAAATTGCACAAACTTGATGTGCGCACCGGACAACTGCGCTGGGCTACCCCGTTGCCGACGACGAGTCCATTGGTTGCAATGACCCTTCTTAAAAAAGACAACATCGTCATGGTGGCTGCGGCAAACGGAGCTATTTTTGCGCTGCGGATGGCGGACGGAAAAATTGCGGGCCGCTCTGAGTCATCATCCTACGGACCGGTGGTCGGTGACTTTTTTGCCGGGAGAGCCGATAAGGGTGAGGTATGCCTCAGCTATAGAACTCCCGGATACGCTTGCTGGGCTTGGAATGCTGCTGATTCCGGAAAAGAATTCTGATGCCCAGTCATACCAAACATTCGCTGACACTCTCCGAGTTGCCTCGCCGCATCAACGCTGCCAGCCGCACACCATCTGCGCAACTGCAATGGGACAAACCGCAATTGAGCGAGCGGCTGCGTTTTGTGCTCGGGCTTTTGTGCGAGAGCCCATCGCACGTGCACATACAATTCGCTGATGCCGCCGACATGGGCGCGCTCAATTGGCAATTCCGCGGTAAGGACAGCCCGACAGATGTGTTGAGTTTCACACCACATCCGTCCTCTTTTTTCATCGCGGCCGAGGGAGGAGCGAAGAAAAAGCCCGCCAAATTGAATCTGGGCGAAATTGTGATCTGTGCAGACGTCTGCGCGGAGCAATGCAAGCGTCACCGCTGCACCTTATCGGCCGAGATTGAGCGCATGCTTGTGCATGGCCTTATTCATCTGAAAGGTTTCGACCATGAGCGTTCTGCCGCATCGCATGCAGTGATGACTGCACTCGAGAAATCGGTCCGCCGTGCTCTTCAAGATGAATATGGTGAACCTGATTTCTGTGGCGTCAAGGCGGCCGTGAAAAGCGGGCGAAAACGTGGGGTGTCGCGCTGATGGCTGAGGGGTTGTTGTGGGGTCTCTTGGTTGTCCTCGTGTGCCTTGTTCTGAGCGCGTTTTTTTCTGCGACTGAAACTGCTCTCACAAGTCTTTCGTCCCTGAAGGCAAAACACCTGCGTGAAAATCACGGGCGTGCAGGCAAGGCGCTCGATTTGTGGCTTAATTCGCCACACCGCGTGCTTGCCGCAGTTTTGATTGGCAACAATCTGGTCAACATTTTTGCCTCGATTTATGCCGACAATCTTATTTCAAATGCGTTCGGCAGTGTGTCGGTGGAGTTGGTCACGGCCATCATGACCATTGTCATCGTGCTTTTCAGCGAGATCGTCCCCAAGACTCTGGCCAAGACGTACGCGACACAGATAGCCCTGCCGATGATCCACATTTTTCGCGTTTTCTATCTGGTGTTGTTCCCTTTTACGTGGCTGCTTTCGGGGATTTCCGATCTCGTCTCGCACGCTGTCCGAAAAAGAAATGCCAAGACCGCGCCGCAGATCACCGAAGAAGAACTCGAATTTTTGATCGACGTTGGTGAAGAGGAAGGCGTCTTGGCCGAGCAAAAGCACGAAATGCTCAGCGGTATCTTTGAGCTGGGTGATACTGTCGTCCGTGAGGTCATGGTGCACCGGACAGACATGACTGCACTGCCTGTCAATTCAACAGTCCATGATGCCGCCGAGTTGTTCCGTGAGCGAGGCTTGTCGCGCATTCCGGTTTTCGACGGCAGGGTCGACAACATCATAGGCATCTTGCATCTCAAGGACATCCTGTTTTTTATCAAGAAACACTCGCGCGACGAATCCTATTGGGAAGCGCCGGTCGCAGAAATCAAGCGTGATGCGATGTTTGTTCCCGAGAGCAAGCCAGTCGATCAGCTGTTTCAGGAAATGCGCAAGAATCGGCAACATATGGCAATTGTGTTGGATGAATACGGCGGAACCAGCGGTGTTGTCACGATGGAAGACATCCTAGAAGAGATCGTAGGCGAGATCCGCGACGAGTTCGACAACGAAGAAGATGCGATCAGGCCCACCCAACAACCCAATCAATATCTCATCGAGTGCAAGATCCATATTGACGACTTCTGTGACTTTTTCGATTTGCCTAGTAGCGAGATCGCCGATGACAATCAGGCGGTGGAGTTCGACACCTTGGGTGGACTCATTCTTCATCACATCGGGCAGATTCCGAGGATTGGCGATCGGCTGACCATCGGACGGGTCGTGTTGGAAGTGCTTGAGGTCAGCCGCCGGCGCGTAAGACGTGTGGTTGCCAGTATTCAGCCTGCTGAAGGGCAGCCTGCTGATGTATTCCAGCCGCATTCGGCTGCCCCGCAAACCCAGCATCCTACCTGATTTTTGCAGTCAGAACTGCAGCCTCTTCATTCTTACGGTTGGATTGGTCTTTAGCTCAGGGCAAAAAAAAAGTGAGGCTTTCAGGCCTCACTCATCTTCGTCTTCTTCATCTTCATCTTCATCTTCGTCGTCTTCATCGTCGAACTCGTCTTCGTCGTCGAAGTCTTCTTCATCTTCAAAGTCGTCTTCGTATTCTTCTTCGTCGGTCTCGCCGTCCAAGTCTTCATCTTCCTCGAAGTCTTCGTCGAGGTCTTCGTCGTCAAAGTCTTCATCATCGAAGTCTTCGTCTTCGTCCTCGTCGTCCTCGTCGTCCTCATCTTCTTCTTCGTCTTCATCGTCATCCGAACCGCGACCTTTTGAGGGCGTCAGCACGCCGGGCAAAAGCACTTCCAATAGATCAGAGTGATCTTTGGTGCGGACTTCAAAAACCATTAGCAACCTCCGGAACGTATAATCACGTCTTACAGTGCCGCGCCGTGTCACTCTGCGCGGCTAAGCAACGCCTTAATCTTTCGATGACTGGAATCAGGTAATCAAAACTCGAAAACGAACGCAAGAGGGGCTGGGCATCTTTTTGTGTATTGGCGAACCGGATTGCGGGTCAGCGTTCGTTGTTTTTCAACGGCAGCAATTCAATGTCAGCTCCGAGCGCCTCAAGTTTTTTCAGAATGGGTTTCGCCCGCACTTCGGCCTGTCGGGCTTGCCAACGGCGAGCTTCTTCAGCCTGTTCAACGGAAGCGAGGCTTATTCCTTCACGTGCACCGGTCAGCTCTGGGCCTTGTTCATTTTTTTTTTGATCGGTGGCTTTATTTATTTTTACGGCAAACGGGTCTTCTTTGCTCAAGTTCGCTATCGCTTCGAGCGCTTTTCCCGCTGGGCGGGCGTCGGTCGAGACTGCGCTCAACGGAGCAGCACGCTCGCTGGTTGTTGTCGATTTTGCAAGAGTTGCAGAAGCAGCAACGGCCTCCGCAGCCGCTGTCTGACGCTGGCGGACGACCTTATTGGGAAGCTCGAGCCCTTCGATCTGGCATTGCGCGCAGCCGAGTGACGACATCGCCGTGAGAAAAATCTCAGCCTCTGATTCAGATAGTTGGGCAAAAAGCTTGTTTTCAGGACAGTCGCTGAAAACTAATTTTTGTTTTGTGAACTGAGTCAGTTTCGCATGCTTGAGTTTGACTGCCAGCTGCACGCTGCGGTTTTGAATTTGCGCTATCAGCAACGCATACAAGTCGAGCATTTCACCCGAAGCGGATGGCGCACTGTTGATGGGCTTTGCCGGTTGGGCTTCAGCCGGGCGCGGGACTTGTCCTGTGGGCTGAACGGGCGCCGGCTTTATCGCTGTTTTAACTTTAGATGAATCTCCTGCCGTCACTGCCGAGTTTGCCGCGGGCAAACTACCCCCACCCTGAATCAGCAGATGGCTGAGTTCATCAGTCGAAAGCCACTCGCTGCGACTGATGCAGTCCATGATGGTGATTTCGGCCCAGGCACGCTGCGAGTTTGTGCGAAGAATGTCGCGGGCAGCGTGTGCAAGCGTGCGGTAGATCTCTGTCAGAGCGACGAGGGAGATGTTTTCGGAAGCTCGGCTAATCAAATCCAACTCAGCCGGCAGCAGGTTCAGAAGCTCATTGGCACGTTCCAAGCGCGCAGTCGTTTGTCCTGCCTGTTTAAGCACGACCGCGCTTCTAAATAGGAGCGAGGTTTGCTCGAGGACGTGAGAGAAATCCAAACTGGAAGCGTCTGTCTCGGCTATTGCCTCGAGACACATCTGTGCGTCCTTGCTCAGGATGCCCTCAAAAAGAGTTTGGCAGATTCCTTCTCCCATCACACTGAGCGCAGCCTTGGCCGCCTCAAAACTGACCGACTGGTGTGAGCCCAGTGCGAGTACCTGTTCGAGAAGACTCAATGAATCACGCAGGCTGCCCTTGGCCTCGCGGGCAATCAATTGCAGAGCTTCCTGCGAAAATGAAAGGCCGTCTTTTTCCAACAGTCGCGCCAAGTGTGCGGCGATTGTCGAGGGATCGATTTTCCGGAAGGAAAGAATCATGCAGCGTGAGCGGACCGTGACCGGAACCTTGTGCAGCTCGGTTGTCGCCAGAATAAAGATGACCTGCGGTGGCGGTTCCTCAAGTGTTTTGAGCAGGGCGTTGAAAGCGCCGATACTGAGCATGTGCACTTCGTCGATAATAAAAATCTTGTATCGGCTTGATTGCGGAAAGAAGCGCGCGGACTCGCGCAATTCGCGGATGTTGTCGACGCCCGTATGCGAGGCTCCGTCGATTTCAAAGACATCCTCGTGCGCGCAGGCGGTGATTTGAACGCAGTGGGTGCACGTTTGACATGGTTCAAGCGTCGGACCGCGTTCACAGCAAAGTGACTTTGCAAGAATTCGTGCGCTGGAAGTTTTTCCTGTGCCGCGGGTGCCGGTGAACAGAAACGCGTGCGGAATACGTCCGCTTCCTATCATGCCTTCAATGGCCTTGACCGCGGACTCTTGTCCCACCAGTTGGGAAAAACTTTGCGGCCGCGTTCGGCGGGCCAGAACCTGGTAGTCTGGACTGCTTGAGTTCTTGTCTGTTTCTTCGAACCCTTCGAACATCAAAAACCGTCCGGAAAATAAAAAAACCGCTACGAGGGGCGACTAGAAGATGGGCCTACCTGTTGTGACCAGTACCGTTGCTGCCTTCCGGCCCTGGCGGGGTTGGATGGACACACCATCAGACGTCCTCTAGCCACCTCTCCTAGCGGCTTACAATCAGGGCTAGACTCAAACCCGACACGGGTCAAGTTTTGTTGGGGGGCTTAGGCTCAATACGCGGTAGGACACCCTTTGTGCTCTTTACATAGGCATTTTTGTAGTGGGAGGCTTTTGACGCCTCTGCTGGAGTTTCAGCCGTTTAGGCCGATCCCATGACGAGATCCGAAATTTTCGGAAGGTGAACAGGGGAGGTCGACATGAAACTCAAGCACTGGGGGCACTGGTTGCGCGGCATCTTCGCGCTGATTGTCTGCCTGCCGCTGGCGGCCATTGGCTTGGTGACTTGGTTTGGTTTCAACATCATTGGCGACTTTGTTGACGTGGCCAAGCGCGCCATCGTCGAGTTGCCTGCCGAAAAAGGTGTTGAGATCGCCAACCAGCTGGCGCGGGTTCATGACAGGTCAGAATTCCTTCTTTTCAGCATTGCCGTCGTGACGGTTTCGCTGATTGTGTCGGTTTTCTCGTTTGTTTTGATGCGGTTCTTTGCGCGTCTGACGTCGCGCGGTTACCAGGTCGTTCAGGCGCATGAAACCATGAACCGGCTCACGGAGAAATTAACCCGTGCGAGCGACAAAGCGGAGCTGAGCTCGCAGCAGAGTTCTACGGCCGTCGATCAGGCGTCGGTCTACTTGGAAATGGTCTCGTCCGCAGTGCATCGATTGGCGGTTGAAGTTGAGGCTGCTGACAAAAATGCACGCTCGG
>JBEDKY010000040.1:0-3993 GCA_041171905.1 Pseudomonadota bacterium | reverse complement strand
GTGCCATCACGTTTTTATATCAACCAGCAGGAAGGCTCCTTCCGGCAGAGCAAAATCCTTGAGTTCGACAGCAAGCAGAATGTGATTCATCAGCAAACCAAGAGAAAAGACCGCGACGAATCTAAAAACAGTTATCCCTTCGCGGCAGGAACCAAGGACGCACTTGGCTCGCTCTACTACATTCGCACCCGACTCGCGGCGGGCAATCCCCCACCGGCAAATCTCGACGTACCGATCTTTACTTCTGAAAAGACCTGGACCGGCAAGGCAACTTACCTTGGCTCCGAGAACCGGAAAATCGGGAAAAAGGAATACGATTCGGATGTTTACCGTCTGGTTACCACATTTGGCGGGCTCATGGAGCAGCGCGGAGATATCAAGATGTGGTTCACCCGCGACGAGCGCAGACTGCCTCTTTACATCGAGGCCAGTGTCCGATTCGGCAATATCAAAGTGACTCTCGACGAGTGGGATGCCGGCGACCTTAAAAAAAATCAGTTTCCAGCGGTCCGGCACAACCTTTAAACACGCAGAATGCCCCTTGACGTCCGCAGGTACATGTGGTTACTAAGGGCGTTCTATTTGCTACCCAAGGCTGCGTCACACACATCGTGACGCTGCTGCCCACACATAAAGGAAGGTTGTCATGGCAGTATCCGGAGCCAAGAAAAAGCGCCGTTATTCTCGGCCAAAGCGCGTTCTCGACCCAAACATCAAGTTTGATTACAAAGACACACAATTGCTGCGCCGGTTCGTGACCGAGCACGGTAAGATTGTTCCCCGCCGCATCAGCGGAGCCAGCGCGCAGCAGCAGCGTGAATTGACCATCGCGGTCAAGCGCGCACGCACCATGGCACTGCTCGGCCACAGTCCGACGATGGATTTCCGCTCCTAATTAATAATTGAGCAGCGAAAAATCTGAACGAATGAAGCCCCCCTCGTGGGGGCTTTTTTCATGCCGTGAATCCCCGATCCATATTATTTTCTTATAGCGCGCATAAATCAGTTGACGAACTTACAACTCTCAGATACCTGGACGGGGACAACGGATAAAATGCAGACAGACTGGAGACCGATTATGCACGTGCATCAGTTCTTCTCGTGGAGAAAATGTTGGCTATTAACGCTTCCTGCTCTCCTCTCGGTACCGCTCTCTCTGTCCGCTCTCGCCGGAAATTCCGAAGATCCCACTGCCTGCAAGACCTCCGACCAACACTGCATCCGTGAAGCCCTCCGCAACTACGCCGTCGCCGACAAAAAAACACTCACTTACAGCGGCGCACGCGAGGCTATGTTCCAGAAGATTGATGTTTTTCTCCACAACGACGGTTCACGCGTCGTAAAGTCAGTTTACTCGGGCGACATTTTTGAGGTCGGTCACGGAATTCCGAAAAACGGCGTGAACACCGAGCACACATGGCCGCAAACTTTTCTCAAACGCAGTGGGCGTTTCGAGGAAGCACGCACCGATATCTATCATCTGTTTCCCAGCGAAATTCAGATCAACGGAATCCGCGGCAGCCTGCCCTTCAAAGAGTGCGGCCACGAGAGCAACGTTGATGGTGCAGTGTGCGAAAACAGCGCTCGCGGTTTTGAACCGCCAGAAGACCACAAGGGCGTCGTAGCGCGCGCCATGTTTTACATTTCCGTTCTGTATGGTCTGTCTATTGATGAGTCACAGGAAAAGACACTGCGCTCATGGGCTGAAACGCACCCGGTCGCCAACAGCGAAGCGGAACGCGCAGTCAAGGTGAGAGAAGTGCAGGGCAATCGCAATCCGTTCATCGACCACCCTGAGTGGGCAGAACTGCTCAGCGACTTCTGATCTGAGCTTATTGCCCGTCCAAAGCCGCACGGAATGCGCGAGCGAAACCCTGCGGCCCCGACTCACCTGAATACTTGCGTCCATTCACAACGATGAGCGGGGTTCCGGTGAGCCCCATTTTTCGACCAATCTCAATGTCTTCCTGAACCTTCGCCAACTCGACCTTATCCTTCAGGCATGACTCAAAGCGAGCAGCATCAAGATTGAGTTTTTTGGCCTGAGCGACATAGCCTTCCAGTGAAAATTGTTTCGTCCGCTCGTCAGCCGACATGTCGATACCGCTGAACGCCCACGTCTTGAATTCCCAAAAGGCCTCTTTTTTCTGGCTGCCCGCGCATCGCGCGGCCATCGCCATATCGCACGCATGTGGATGTCCTTCTGCGCCCATATGTGGATTGCATTTATTGCTGAGTGGATAGTTGCGGTAAACGAACAGTACACGATCATTTCCAACTGCGCTGATTGCTGCGGCAATGTCTTCGCTCGCGACTTTGCAGTGAGGACATTCAAAATCCGAGAACATGTGCACAACGACCTTCGCCTGCTCATTGCCAAGACGATAGTCTTCACCTTTGCCAACGTAATTGCTGCGGGCAATCTGCAGCCACTCTTCGGGAAAGGGGGTCGGCAGGCCCGCTGCATTGGCAGCTGGTGTGGGAGTGGCAGCTGCTTGTCCGCCGCCAAGCGTCGAAGACATTGCCGGCAAAAGCAGTCCAACAAGCAATGGTGGAACAGCCAATGCGAGCGAGGCCGCCATCATCTTTATTGTTCCACCTTCGGCGGAGGTCTGCGGAATTGAACGGACTCGGACAAACGAGACGAGCGTCCAGATGAAGTTTACAACCGACAGGGCATGAACACTCGTGCAGACAAGACAGACTGCCTGCAGTTTGAAATAAGAAACATAAGCCAGATAAATAGAGATGACCGCACCGACAGTCGCCACCACCAACTGTCGACGAGCTATCCACGAAGCCGAGCATTGCACAAAGGCCGGCAAAAAGGCCATTGCAATGACGATACCAAAGTAGGACATGCCAAGCGCACCGAGCGGCAGCCCCATGAATTCACCGTATTCACTTCCAATGACCTTGGAACAATTCACTGAATCATTGACGTCACAGGTCAGGGAACCGGCGGCCGACTTTGTCTGTACATGAAGAATGAGCGCATAAAGCGAGACGCCAAAGCCGATACACCCCAAAATAAGTGAGACGATGTTCATTTTAGCGGACTGATTTTCAGCTGCGGCGGAAGCGCCGCCGTCGCGGTAGATGGCATTGCCTGCAAACATTTTTTCCCCCGAATGCGTTCACAAGATTCGTTGCTATGAGTGAACGGTTTTTTCATCTGCACGTCAAGCCATACAGCCGGCAGCTCATGGGGAAGAGTTCTGAAAAGGCCTGATTTTAGCGCCCGCGCAACTCTGCTTAAAATTGAATCTGCGAAGACAAGCGCAGCGATTGAAGACGATTTGGGCGCTGTCCGGCAAAAGCTCCATTTTCACGCGCCGAAAGTGCCGCCTCGAGTTTTGCAATGATCAAATCGAGATGAATCGAAGCCACGGGATAGCCTGAATGCATTCCAACATTGAGTCCGAAGGAAGTCTGCTCTCTGAACGGCAGGCGCGCCGCATAACGTGCGGCCCACTGCCAGCGAATTAAAAAATCGTTCCAGCCGCCGCGCAAACCGGCGATGTCCTGCAGTTCGCTGGCAACGTGGAGTGATTGTGTCTTGGCTGCGGGTATATCGATTTCACGAACGACCCCGAGGTTAATCCTGTTTTGCAAAGCGGACGGCTGACCGCTCAACGTAGACAATGGTCGCGCATCGAATGTGTTTTTTGAAACCATTGCCACACGTGTCGACTTGTCTGCCCACCAGCCAACCGCAATATCCAGCGGACAGTAAACGGCCGTTGGAAAAGCGAGCAAGCTGCTCAACGGACTGTCCGCAGATGAAGCTGCCGCGTTTGTGCCAAGAAAATCTCCCAGCAGCGACAAGTCAACTTCGTAGCGGCGGAAACCGCCAACGCCTGGCCGCAGAGCAACACCCAAATCAAAATCTTTTTGAATGACCTGCGCGTAGCTGATCAGCAGTCCGCCATATCCGCCACCAAAGGAATCGAGTTTGGGCCAAGCGGCATTGTCGATACTGACGTCAAGAAG
>JBEDKY010000039.1:0-7854 GCA_041171905.1 Pseudomonadota bacterium | reverse complement strand
AAGAAATTATGCGGCTCTCGTTCAGCTTTTGGCTTAATCTTTTTCGAAATCTGGTCCATTTAATTTCTCCGCCAAGTCACACCCCAGGTTTTTTCGGCATTTTTTCCTTTTTACATAAGTCTTTCTCGTGAATTTTCACTTGATGGGAGGGGTAGTCCATGTATGACCGGACAGCGTTGTGGTCCAGGATTTGGGTGTCTGAAATGATCTTGGATTTATCGGGAAAATGAAGGGATTTTTCTATTGGTGGCGCTGCTTTCATTAACAACTACGGCATGCACGAGGCACTCACTATAGCCAGGCTGGAGCAAGCTTACTGCAGAATACTGCTCGGGCTCGAAGAAAGTCGGTGGGAAAGTTTTCTACTTTTCGGTGGCAAAAGTACTCTGCCGCTGCTTCACCTAATTAAGAGTTGCTGCGTAACTTGAGCAATTTTCCGATTTCCTTGCGGTAATAGAAAAGTGCGGCGAGCAAAAACACTGCGATTACCCACTGCTGGTATTTTTTGATGAGGTTGATGATGTCCTTGCCGTACCAGCCGACAAGATAAATTTGTGTGGGAACGCTGATCAACGCCGCAAATCCGTCGACGAGAATGAATTTATGCGCAGGCACCTTGAGTATTCCGCAACTCAGGTGTCCGGGAAAACGGACACCTGGAGTGAATCGGAAGACTCCAGCAGCCCAGAACCCCCAGCGCTGCATCCATTGTTCGACTTTGCTCATCAGCGCCGGTTGAGCCAGTTTGTTGAGAACAGGTAACGCGAGTATCCGCGAGCCGAATTTTCGCCCCAACCAGTAAACCAGAAAGTCACTGGAAAAGACCGCAATAAATGCGAGCCATGCAGCGACGTGAATGTTAAGTTGGTATTCGTGGATGACACCAGTTTCAGGGTCGGGATTGTTTGAAATGAAAACAAGAAATCCAAGCGTGAGAAGTGTGACCTCCTCAGGCAAGGGTAGACCGAAACTGCTGGCGTACATAATCAAAAACAGCAGGGAGAAGATGAGCCACGGGGAGTGCGAGACTGATTGGAGAATCTCGTTGATTGCGTGTTCCATAAATTGTGTCCCGTGAGTTCAGTGGACTGTCCGATGACGTGCTGACGGACGGCCCGAGTCGCTGGCCTTGTTAGACGGCAAAGGACTTGCATGTTTCCATGCAACTTTTACAAGCCTCGAAGCATTCTTTGCATTGTTCGTGATGACCGACGTGTGGCTCGCATGCCTTCATGCATTTTTCGCACGCCAAGATGCATGCCTTTGCCTGCGCCGCGCAGAGGTCCGAGCGCAGTCCTGCCAAATCACTCAACGCTGCTGACATAGCCTGAACTTCCAGTGCCGCCTGCAGGCAATCGACCATCGATTTTTGTCCGTTTTTGATCAGCTCGATGCAATGGCCCGCGCACATTTGTGCGACATGATTGCAATGTGCGGCTGCGTGGTTGAGATCGCCGAACGACACTTTGCCGGCTTCTTTTTTGTCATCCGTCTTCTCTGCTGTTTTACTGTGATGACCATGATGGCCGTGATGCTTTTTGTGATCGGATTCTTTCTTTTCCTTCGCAAAAGCGAGAGAATCACGGGCAGCGAGGATCGCTCCGGTTGTTGCCGCGAGAATTTTGAGACTGTCTCTGCGTTCCATGAAAATATCCTCCGTAATTATCCAGAAAACAGCGAGGCTCGTATCATGCCAGAACTCGGCGGGATAAGAAAACGTGTGTTGGTCCTCGGTGCCGGATTTGTCGGAAAAGCGCTGTTTGCAGGTCTGTCTGCGCAATATGACGTCTTTCTGACAAGTCGTTCCGGCTGCAAGGAAGGGACGGGTACTCCTGAGAATGCGCTGCTTTTCGCCTTGCAAAGCAGCGAGACTTGGGGTGTCATTGAATCCGCCGATGCTGTCATCTGGACGTTTCCAGCAGCAGTGTCATTCGATGATATTCCTAAGTCGCATGAACTGGGTCGAAAGATTCGTGAGCGCGGAATTCCCCTGCTCATTTTGGCGAGTACATCATGCTATCAAACTTCGCTGCCCGACCAGATTGTCGATGAAAACTTTCCGCTTGATGACTCGCAGCCGCGGGTTTGTGCAGAAGAGCAATTGCGCGTTCAGGGAAGTTGTGTGCTGGCACTCGCCGGAATTTACGGGCCGGGGCGAGACCCTGTTCTGTGGCTCAAGCGTGGTCTGGTGAAAAATGGCCATCAGTTCATAAATCTTATTCACGTCTCGGATATTGTAAAAATCATTGGATGCTGGCTTGAAAATCCACTTGAAAAGCTGCGCGTCAACGTCAGTGATGGACGACATCGGCGCTGGAGTGAGCTTGCAGAGCAGCTGATGAACAACGGACTCATAGACAAAGCTCTGACTGTCTTCAGTGAAGACTCTTCCTCACCCCGTTCTAAGCGGATTGATAATTCAGTTCTGTTGCGGAGGCTTTATTCCGGCCCGTTTCACAGCTACCCAGAGAATGGCCTGTGAGGGTTACCTGAAAATGGTGTCAAACATTCCCTGCTGCTGCCACTGTGTGAAGATTTTTCCACCAGGAAGGTAATCCGTGTGCGGGGCTGCGGAGTCGACGAGTCCCGAAATCCACTCGGTTGCAAAAAGTTGCACGGCTTCGGCATTTTTGCGCGGCGATGAACCGCAGTACAGATAGCAAAGCGCATCCGAAGATCGCCCTTCAAAATCGCAATGACTTGCGGTTTTGAGCCGAAAGCCTTGAGTTTCGAAGCGGCCGGATTCAAAAAGGGGGAATGCGTTTCCATCAGCATTGCAGCGGCTGGGTTTAGCAAGAATGGCAAAATAGGGAAGCGGCAGGCGAGGCCCGAGCTGCTGTTCAGGAAGGTCGCCGACCACAGGATCCAGCATAAGAACACCGCGGATGTCGCGTTGCCTCTGATAGAGAAGACCCGCAACATGCGTTAAAAAACGCGCCCCTGCCGAGAATCCCGCCATGAGAATCTTGCGCGGCAAAGCGTGACTTTGAGAGTCACCGTGTTTTTTCTCAAATGCATTGACAAAAACTTCGGGAAAGAGCGGATCGGTTTGCTGCGAATCTTTGAGATCGGGCAACAAAACCTCGAGATTTTTTTCAACCAGCGCATTGGCCAGTGCCATCATCTTCTCGGCGTTGCGCATCATTCCGTGTTGGATGATGACCAAAGCTCTTGGCTGTTCATCGGTCTTTGTCGGACGCAGCCAGGTCAGTGGAATACTGACGCCGTCGTCAATTAAAAGCAGCTCTTTCGACTTGAAACCTGAAGCAGATGCACAGTGGCTCAACAAAAGTGAAGCGAGGGAAGCACACGCGACAAGTGTTATTCTTTGCACGGTCTTCAAGCGGACCTCCGCAGTTGAATTTAGGTGACTGCCCAGACTTTGATCAAAATGTGAAACTGAAAAAAAGTCAAAGCCCTCCGGTCGCTTTGACTCAAAAATAAGTGAATTGCAGATTCTTTTGCTTATTTATTCCACAATGAAGCGAGTCGGTCGCGGAGTCGAGACTCGGCCCCCTCTTCTGATGGAAGATAGGCAGGGCCACTGGTACGGCGCATCTTTTCGATCGAATCGGGCAGATATTGCTCACGCACAAAGCTGCGTGGGAAGTCGTGCGGATAGCGATATTTTTCGTGGCCGCGCATGATCAGGTGTGCTGGTGGCGCAGGCAGGGTTTGGTCGGCAGAGCTTTGCGACCACCACTGTCCCACATTTTGCAGCGCACGCAGAAGACGGTTGCTTTTGACTGTCGATGACAAATAGCAAACCGCCTGCGCAATCGCGTATCGCCCCTCCGGCATGCCGACTCTTTCAAAGGCATCGGCGCAATCGAGAGCAATTCGCAGCGCCGCCGGGTCGGCGTTGCCGACGTCTTCGCTGGCAAAGATAATGCATCGGCGCAGCAGAAAGTTTGCATCTTCTCCAGATTCAAGTGCGGCATAAGCATAAAACAGGGCCGCATCCGGATCGGAGCCGCGCATGCTTTTTATCATCGCACTCGCGTAATCGTAGTGGCTCTTGCCGGTCCATGCCGAGAGTTGTCCCGACAAAAGGTCGTCCTGCGACTGCGTATCCTCGCAGTGAATGAGACCCTCAAGGATATTGAGCGCCAAACGCACGTCACCGTTTGTGCGTTCAGCCAGAGTTGGAACAATTTCGCTCAGGGACCTGCAGTTCTGGTCGGTTTGCAGCTGAAGGTGATGTGCACCCGTGCGCAGGTCGAGTGCGTGATTGAGGAGGGTGACTATTTCTTCGTTGCTCGGTGGATGAACTCGTTGTGTCCTGACCCGGCTGAGCAGGGCGGGGCTCATGACTGCAGCTGGATTTTCAGTCGTGGCGGCGAGCAGCCAGCATCGACCTGACTCAAGTGTTGGCAGAAGAAGGTCCTGCTGCGGTCGTGTGAGGCGGTGAATTTCGTCGATGAAAAGTATTCCACCTTCCGGCAGCGCATCAATAGCCTTTTTGATTTCGCCGATTCCATCGCGCACGGCCGAGAGCTGACGGGATGAATATTCTCGCTGCGATTCGCACAGGAGCAGCGCAAGAGTTGTTTTGCCGCAACCGGGTGGACCCCAAAAAATGAGGTGGGCTTTTTGGACCTCACGCCAGCGCTTGAGTTCGCGATCCCAAAGCTTGCGCGCGTGACCGGTGAGATGTTCCAGCAGCGAGAGTGTCGGCCTGAGTGATTCCGCCAAAGGTGGGGGGTGCATCATCACAGTGATTCTCCGATTGCAGCGAGTTCAGCCAACCATGCGACCCGATCTTGGGCTGGATTGTCATAGCAGCGAGCACATTGCAAGGCTGCCCTTCAGCATTTCTTACGGAATTGAAAGATTTCAGTATTTCAAACTCTATGCGTTTATGAACATCCTGAAGGGGGTGTGCCGGACGAACGATGGGGGAGGCTTGAATGGAATACGCCGACAGGCTCTTTACCCTGAGGTTGAGAGATGAGCCCGTTGTAGGCCCCGATCTGAGGGGCGGACTCAGTGCGACCCGCGGAGAGCTTTGGCACGGTGACGGCCGCGTACCTGTTGCAGGCGTGACCTCCTACCGCGGACGTGTCGACGCGGTGATTACCTTTTTTGTTGATCAGTTCTTGAACGATGAACTTTTTCAGGAAGGTGATTCACTGGCGATCGCCGTTGAGCAGGGCGAACCTGTTGTGTTGGTGAGGCGATCTGCGGAGCAAGCGCGCTCAGGTGTCAACTAGGATGGAAACGGCGGTTGGATAAGCCCAAGAGAGGGGTTGTGCAGACCGGGCTTTACCTCGATTTGAGCGAGTGCCCCGCCAAATCCAGCAGACGCTGTGCTTCCATGATCAGCGCTTCTGGTGAATTATCTTCTGCCCGCTTGGTTTTTTGTAAGGTCAGAAGGTCCGAGGGTGACAATCTCAGCGCTTTTGCGATTTCCTCGAGGACATCAAGTGAAAGATTTTGTGGTTCTGTCTCGAGGCGGGAAAGATAGCGGATGGAAATACCCGCCCGCCTCGCGAGTTCGGCTTGCGTCATGCCCATCTGCAGGCGCACGGTTTTAATTTGTTTTGCCACGATATGTTTGAGTGCCATTCTTTTTTGAGCTCCGATTTTCTGCGTTCTGCTTGGAAAGGGTACGCGAGAAATTTTCCGGCGAAAAGAGAACTATCGTGACTCAATCGCAGGATAGTGCTGAGAAATTAGAAAGATACGCACCGCATATGTAAAACTTTTTTACTACAATATGCGAATCCGAGGGGTTTCTTGCGACCGAGCGCTGATCAGAGTGAAGTTTGGAGCGGGAAACGGGACTCGAACCCGCGACCCTCGCCATGGCAAGGCGATGCTCTAGCCAACTGAGCTATTCCCGCTAAAGAGGCAGCACTTCGTTGGAGCGGGAAACGGGACTCGAACCCGCGACCCTCGCCATGGCAAGGCGATGCTCTAGCCAACTGAGCTATTCCCGCTCGAAGTGAGTTGGGGTGTTACTTGACCCTGCCGATGTTTGTCAAGTCTGAATTCGGAAGGCGTCTTGGTTCCAGACTTCACCTGTACTAAAAGAATATGACTTCATTTTTCTTTTCTTTGCGAGGTTGGGCGTTTTGATTCGGACGAGTGACCAAGAGATGAGCTGGCGCGAGTGCGGACAACGCTATTTTGTCCGCATTCTGCACCACATCCTGTTGGTCGTGGCGGTTTGGCTGGCACTCCTTGTCTATGAAGAACTGCGCAAGTCCGGAGCGTCGCCGGGTTCCCCGCTGACCATTTCAGAACATTGGTCAAACCTTCTGCGGGACACTCGTCCCGCTCTTGTTGCCGGGGCGCTGACGCTCACATGTTTCGCCTGGGCCTGGAGTTCTCTGGGACTCGCCGCACCGCGCGCAGTCTCTCTGTTTCTTTGCTTTTTCAGCACACTATTTGGCGGCTTGTATGCTCGGTTCCCGATTCCCGATAGGGCGCCGTCGTGGATGCTGTTGGCGGGCGGCGATTCCCCACGTATCGCCCAGTGGTCTCTTATTGCTCTGGCGGCGCTTGTGTCGTGCGGCTTCCTGATGATGAAGATGACCCGGCAATATGAGCGTTTGAATCGCGACCGTCTTGCATTGTCTCCCGATGATGAGGACGTCGCGGTCCGCTCGCTCGTTCAGTCGGTTGTGATGTTTTTGGTGATTACGGCGGGCAGTGTTGCTTTGTGGAACATTGCCAATTTTCGTCCCGTCCCTGCAGTTGCGCAGGCGGACCAGCGAGATCAGCGCCCGTCGGTGCTCTTTTTAGCCGTCGATTCGCCGATGCACTCGCAAGTTTTGCAGCGCCGTCTGGGTGAACCCTTTTTTCGTTCTTGGGTGATCTTCGGCAGTCCCGATACAGGTGCCAAGTTTGATGAGGTGTTGCAGTGCAGGTATCCGATACGGCTGATTGGGCAGAACAATACCGAGCAATCAGAAGCGGCCCGCGGCGCGCGTGATTTTTTTGTTGCCGCGGCTTTGGAATCTCTTGGCTATTCGACGACCCTTTTGCACACAAGCTCTCGCGGCGAAGCGAGTGAGGCGCTGAAAATGCTCTCGCGCAACTTTGCTCATGTGCGCTTCTTCCGTCGATTCGGATTGCTGCTTCCCTCGAGGGTTTATTACACGCCGGATGTGCAACTCTCACAAATCAGGGAAGCTCTGGGGAATGCTGTCGGGCGCGCCAAACCCGCATTTGTGACGGCCTCATTGCTCTCACGGGGCGGCCGGCAGCAGACACGCGCAGATGAAGAGCAATTTGAAACTTTTTTCGATGCTCTGCAGCAGCAGAACTGGCTTAAAAATATTCTCGTTGTGATTATCGAGTTTCCGAGCGGATTGAAGGAGCGGAGCCTTCGCGATCTTTCGGTCGGCAACACATCCGCCCAGATAGCATTTTATGCGAACGGTCAGCTCGGCGATTCAGCGCTTGTTCAATCACCGCCAAAACTCGTGCGCGGGATTGATGTGGGCGCGAGTCTTGCAGCAAGACTCCGGCTTGAGGCGGTCGTTACACAATGTGACGGAGCCGCGCTTTTTGACCTTTCCGAACGGCCCTCTGTTTTTCCTCGCGATCTTGTTTATCAGGAAATAGATCTTTCAGCCGGCGAAGAAGTTTTCCGCAAGCGCGGCTGGCTGACCTCTGACGGCTATCGGCTTGAATTGCAAGAAAGTCACGAAGGTGCCCTTGTAAATACATTCAAATTCGAACTCAAACAGGGAGCTTACAATCGTTCATGGGAGCCAGTTGACGAGAGGCTGCTTTCAGACCCGCTGATTAAAGCCGAGCTGACGCGGCAAATTGACGATTTTTTGCGGACAACGGGTGTTGAGGTTCTTGCACTTGGCAATGGGCGAACGGCTTATTCGGAAC